>JAQVDF010000300.1 GCA_028698405.1 Phenylobacterium sp.
CCTGGCCGAGGGCGACCAGGTCATCTCCATGGCCATCCTGCGTTCGGTGGAGGCCACTCCGGCCGAGCGGGCGGCCTACCTCAAGCACAGCCGTGCGATGCGCGCGGCCGAGACCGGCGAACTGCCCGAGGAATCCACCCCCGAGGACGACGACAACGGCGAGGACGAGGGCCTGGCCCCGATGCCGCCCGAACGGATTGCGGAACTGGGCGCGGCCGAGGAGTTCATCCTCACCGTCTCGTCCGAAGGCTTCGGCAAGCGGACCAGCGCTTACGAATACCGGCGCACCGGCCGCGGCGGTCAGGGCCTGATGGCCCAGGACCTGTCCAAGCGCGGCGGCCGCCTGGTCGCCTCCTTCCCGGTGGAAGAGGCGGACCAGATCCTGCTGGTCACCGACCAGGGCCAGCTGATCCGAACGCCGGTGGCCCAGGTCCGCGTCGCCGGCCGCAACACCCAGGGCGTCACCATCTTCCGCAAGGCCGCCGACGAACATGTCGTGTCGGTCGAGCGGCTGGCGGACGCCGGCGACGAACCGGAAGAGGGCGTCGAGGACGAGGCGCCGTCGGCCCCCGAGAGCGAAGGCTGAGCCGTCCCGCACCTGCCCAAGGCGGGGAGGGGCGGAAAAAACGGCTTGCCTAACCCCGTCCGGCTAGGCCATTGCCGCCGTAGGGAGAGCTCAGGGGGAAGTCCCTAGATGACGCGTATCGGCCTCTATCCGGGCACCTTCGACCCGATGCACAATGGCCACCTCGACATCATCGGTCGGGCCGTGAAGCTGGTCGACAAGCTGGTGCTTGGTGTCGCGATCAACCAGGGCAAGGGGCCGATGTTCTCGCTCGACGAGCGGGTCGAGATGGTCCGCGCCGAGACGCTGCACCTCAATTCCACCGCCGAAATCATCGTCGAGCCGTTCGAGGGGCTGCTCATGCATTTCGCCCGCGAGGTCGGGGCGACGGTGATCGTGCGGGGCCTGCGGGCCGTGGCCGACTTCGAATTCGAGTTCCAGATGACGGCCATGAACCAGCAACTCGACCGCGAGATCGAGACGGTGTTCCTGATGGCCGACCCGCGCCATCAGGCGATCGCCCCCAAGCTGGTGAAGGAGATCGCGGTCCTCGGCGGCGAGGTGAACAGGTTCGTCAGCCCGCGCATCGAGGCCCGGCTGAAGGAAAAGGTCGGCCGGCGCTGAGCGCCGCTGGCCTGCGCCCGCGCGCCCCGCTACCAGTAGATACATGATCCGAGCTCTCGCATCGGGCGCCTGCGCGTTCGCCCTCGTTATCGCAGCCCCCGCTATCGCCCAGGCGCCCGCGAACCAGTCCGCTGCGCCGGGGTCCGCCGACTGGCGCACGCCCGATCCCGAGAACGTGCTGGTGATCGACACCACCAAGGGCCGGATCCTTGTGGAGATCGTGCCCCAGCTCGCCCCGCTGCACGCCGAGCGGATCCGCGTGCTGACCCGCCAGGGGCTGTACGACGGGCGCAAGTTCTTCCGTGTCATCGACGGCTTCATGGCCCAGACGGGCGACCCGCTGGAGAGCGGGGAGGGCGGCTCGGAGCTGCCCGATCTGCCGGCCGAGTTCACTTTCCGCCTGGCGCCGGCCGAAATGGTCAAGGTGCACAGCGACACGGTCAGCGAGATGGGCTTCGTGGGGCCGGTCCCGGTGCGCAGCCAGAGTTCGTGGATGGCGGCGGTCAGCGCCGACGGCAAGGCGGCCGCCTTCGGCCTGTTCTGCCCGGGCGTCGCCGGCATGGCCCGCGGCAGCGGGGCCGACACCGCCAACAGCCAGTTCTTCCTGATGCGCGCCAAGTACCCTTCGCTCGAGCAGCGCTACACGGTCTGGGGCCGGGTTATCTCGGGTCTCGACGTGGTCCGCGCCATCAAGACCGGCGAGCCGGTGAGCCCGCCGCAGGACGAGATGACCACCGTGCGCGTGTTGGCCGACCTGTCCGCCGCGGAACGACCGAAGGTCAGGGTGGTTGACGCCAGGAGCGGCTGGCTGGCCGCCGAGGTGGCGCGCCTGAAGGCCCTGAAGGGCCCCGATTTCAACGCTTGCGACGTGGACCTGCCCGTGGAGGTGAAGTGATGGCCCAGGACTCCGAGAATTTCCTGATCATGGAGCTCGACACCGGGCCGGTGCGGATCAAGCTTCGCCCCGATCTGGCGCCGGGCCACGTGGCCCGCATCAAGGAGCTGACCCGCGAGGGCTTCTACGACGGCGTCGTCTTCCACCGGGTGATCCCGGGCTTCATGGCTCAGGGCGGCGATCCCACCGGCACCGGCACGGGCGGCTCCGACAAGCCGAACCTGAAGGCCGAGTTCTCCGACGCCCAGCACGTGCGCGGCGTCTGCTCGATGGCCCGCACGCCGAACCCCAACTCGGCCAACAGCCAGTTCTTCATCTGCTTCGACGACGCCACCTTCCTGGACCGGCAGTACACGGTGTGGGGCGAGGTGGCCGAAGGCATGGAACACGTGGACGCCCTTCCCAAGGGCGAGCCGCCGCGCCAGCCGGGCCGCATCGTCTCCATGAAGGTGCTCGCGGACATTGAAGCCCAGGCTTGAGGCGGCCTACGCCGAACCTCACCGGCGCTACCATGCCCGCGCCCACATCGACGCCTGCCTGAAGCTCCTGGACGATGTCCCGGGGCTGACGGCGCGCGAGCGACGGCTGTTGACCTGGGCCATC
This sequence comes from Phenylobacterium sp., assembly GCA_028698405.1. Taxonomy (GTDB): domain Bacteria; phylum Pseudomonadota; class Alphaproteobacteria; order Caulobacterales; family Caulobacteraceae; genus Phenylobacterium. Next base: position 2,688 of record JAQVDF010000300.1, read on the forward strand.
TGGTGGCACGACGCGGTCTACGACCCACGCGCCATCGACAACGAGGCCCGTAGCGCCGAGGCGGCGCTCTCCGACCTGGTGGACGAGGGCGTGGCGCCCGCCGACTGCGCCGAGGTCGGCCGACTGATCCGGCTGACGGCGGGCCACGAGGTCGAGCCCGGCGACCGGCTGGGCGCGCTCATGGTGTCCATCGACCTGGCCGTCCTGGGCGCGCCGCCGGAAGCCTATGACGCCTACGCCGGCGCCGTGCGCGAGGAGTACGCCCACGTGCCGGACGATCTATGGCGGGCCGGCCGCCGACGCGTGCTGCAGCGATTCCTGGACGTGCCGGCGATCTTCCCGGACCCGGCCTTCCGGGAGCGTTTCGAGGCGCAGGCCCGACGTAACCTGGCGCGCGAGATCGAGACCCTCGGTTAGCTGCAACGCTTCCCCGCCCGCGGCGGTTACCCCTGCGCGGAGCGAGGAGGCACTCGATGGCGCCACGGCTGAAGGTCTTCGTCACCTCGGACGGCCTCACCGACTACGTCGTCGCGGCGAGCTCCAGGTCCAAGGCGCTGGCCGCTTGGGGCGTGCGCCAGGACCTGTTCAAGACCGGTGTGGCCCGCGAAACCGACGATCCGGAGCTGGTCGAGGCGGCGACCGTCCGCCCGGGCGAAGTGCTGCGCCGACCGGCCGGCTCGCGTGCCGCGCTGGCCCGCCTCAAGCCCCCCAAGGCGGCCAAGCCGAAGACGAAGGGCCCGTCGCCGGCGGCGCTGAAGCGGGTCGCGAACCTCGAGGCGAGGCTCGCCTCGTTGGAAGAGCAGCATGAGCGCGCCTGCGCCGAGATCGCCCACGCCCGCGAGGATCTGAACGCCCGCGAGGCTCTGGAGGCGCGCAACTACACGGCCCAGCGGGACAAGCTCGCCGCAGACCTCGCCAAGGCCC
>JAQVDF010000301.1 GCA_028698405.1 Phenylobacterium sp.
GAACTCGCCGCCGAAGATGTCGGCGCGGGTGGAGAGCAGCTGGCCGAGCTTGATGGCCACGGGCCCCAGCCGCTCCAGCGCCCGGGCCAGCCGCTCGCCCGGCCGGCCGGACCTGGCGCCCGGCCCGGCGAACAGGCGCGAGACGTCGGCCAGGGTCTTGATCGGCCCGGAGTAGAAGGCGTCGAACTCGCGCGGCAGCAGGGCGTCGTTGCGGATCAGCGTCCAGGCGGCGCCGAGCAGCCGGACGAACGCGCCTGGACCGCTCATCCGCTCAGACCGCCCAGCCGTGGTGCAGGGCGGCGACCCCGCCGGTGAAGTTGGTGAAGCCGACGCGAGAGAAGCCCGCCTGCTCGATCATCGCGGCGAACCGCCGCTGGTCGGGGAAGCGGCGGATGCTCTCCACCAGATACTGATAGGCGTCGCGGTCGCCGGTGACCGTCTCGCCGACCGCCGGGATCACCTTGAAGGAATAGGCGTCGTAGACCTTCTGGAGCGCCTCGGTGACCGGCCGCGAGAACTCCAGGCACAGGAACCGGCCGCCCGGCTTCAGCGCCCGCCGCGCCTCGCGCAGCGCTGCGGCGACGTCGGTGACGTTGCGGATTCCGAAGGCGATGGAATAGGCGTCGGCGCAGCCGTCGGGCAGCGGCAGCCGCTGGGCGTCGCCCACCGCCCAGATCACCTCCGGCGGATAGCCCTTCTCCCGGCCCGCGGCGATCATCTCGCCGTTGTAGTCGATGACCAGCACTTCGGCGTCGGCCCCGCCGCGGCGTTCCTGCGCCCGACGGGCGAGGGCGGCGTAGCGGCGGGCCATGTCGCCGGTGCCGCCGGCGCAATCGACGATCCGCTCGCCCGGCTGCGGGTTGAGGCGGGCGGCCATGGCGTCCTTCCAGAGCCGGTGCACGCCCGCGCTCATCAGGTCGTTCATGAGGTCGTATCGGCGGGCCACGCTGTCGAAGACGCCGCGCACGAGGCGCGGCTTCTCCTCGGGGTCCACGTCGCGAAATCCGAAGGTGGCGCTCTGGCTCATCGGCGATGCTCTTAGACGCCTCGGGCCGCGCGCGCCAGCACCGCCCGGCTTGCGAAGCCCGCCCAGCGCGTGCCAAGCCGGGCCGATGCCCGAGCTTCCCGAAGTCGAGACCGTGCGCCGGGGCCTGGAGCCGGTGCTCGCCGGCGCCCGGCTGGTGCGGGTCGAGGCCCGCCGGCCCGACCTGCGCTTCCCGCTGCCGGACGGCTTCGTGCAGCGGCTGACCGGCGCTTCGGTGCTGCGCCTCGAGCGCCGTGCGAAATACCAGCTGGCGCCGCTGGGAGTCGGCGACACCCTGGTCATGCATTTGGGGATGACCGGCCGCTTCGAGATCGCCCGGCCGGAGGGGTCCGAGCGCCCGGGCGAGTTCCACTACGCGCCGGACCCCGACCCAAAGCACGCCCACGTGGTGTTCGAGACCGAGGCGGGCGCCCGGATCACCTATTACGATCCCAGGCGGTTCGGCTACATGGCCCTGGTCGAGACCGCGCTCCTCGCTCTGCACCCCTGGTTCGCGGGTCTGGGGCCCGAGCCGTTGTCGCCTGCCTTCGACGCCGACCATCTCGCCCGCGCCTTCGCCGGCCGCCGACAGGGCCCGAAGACCCTGCTGCTCGACCAGCGGGTCGTCGCGGGGCTCGGCAACATCTACGTCTGCGAGGCGCTGCACCGCGCGCGCATCTCGCCCTTCCGCCCGGCCGGCCGGATCTCGCGCCCGAGGCTCGAGCGGCTGGTCCAGGCGGTGCGCGAGGTTCTGGAAGAGGCGATCGCCGCGGGCGGCTCGACGATCAGCGACTACGCCGCCGCCGACGGCGCGCTGGGCTACTTCCAGCACAGCTTCCGCGTCTACGACCGCGAGGGCCGACCCTGCCCGAACCCGGGCTGCGACGGGGTGATCGCCCGCAAGGTCCAGGCCGGCCGCTCCACCTTCTACTGTCCGAGGTGCCAGCGATGAGGCTGCGGCGCACATGGGCCGCCGCGGTCATGGCGGTGACGGCGCTTGCAGCGTGCGGGTCGCCCCGCCCGGCCGTGGCGCGACCGCCCGTCTGGATCGTCCGGGACGCCGACTCCGAGCTGGTGCTGTTCGGTTCGGTCCATGTGCTGCCCGAAGGCCTCGACTGGCGACCGCCGGAACTGACCGCCGGTCTCGAACGGGCCGAGGACCTCTGGTTCGAGATGCCGATGGACGCCGAGGCCGAAGCCCAGTCGGCCCGCCTGGCGGCCGAACGCGGCCTGCTGCCGCCCGGCCGCAGCCTGCAGGATCTCCTTCCCTCCCGCACCTGGAGCCGGCTGGTGGCGGCGGCCGAGCGCTATCGGCTCTCTCCCGACCTGCTGGCCCGGATGGAGCCCTGGCTGGCCGAGGTCGCCCTGTCCGGCGCGGTCTACCGGCTGGTGGGCGCTTCGCCGGGAAAGGGTGTCGAGAAGCAGCTCCAGGCCGCTGCGCCGCCGAGCGCGGCCCGCAAGGCCTTCGAGACGCCGGAGCAGCAGATCGCCCTCTTCGACGAGGCGCCCTTGGCCGATCAGATCGCCTCGCTGGAGCACAGCCTGGAGGAGCTGGAGCGCGACCCGGAGGCGTTCGCCAGCCTGGTCGGCGCCTGGATGTCCGGCGACCTCGCGCAGCTTCAGCGCGTGGCCATCGAGCCTTTGCGAGAGGCCGCCCCCGTCATCTACCGCCGCGTGGTCACGGAGCGGAACGAGGCCTGGGTCCGTGTCCTCGACGCACGACTGAAGGGTGAAGGGCGCACGGTGGTGGTGGTCGGCGTCGGCCACCTGATCGGACCGGAGGGCCTGCCGGCTCGGCTGCGGGCGCTTGGCTATTCCGTCGAGGGCCCTTAAGCCGGGCTGTCAAAGACATAGCCTAGGGAGGCCCCGCCATGAGCTACGCGACCCTGATCGTGGAGACGGCCGAGGCCGTCGCCCTCATCAAGCTGAACCGCCCCGAGGCGCTGAACGCCCTCAACGGCCAGCTCATGGACGAGCTCACCGCGGCGCTCGATGCGGCCGAGGCCGACGAGGCGGTTCGGGCGATCGTCATCACCGGCTCCGAGCGGGCCTTCGCGGCCGGCGCAGACATCAAGGAGATGGCCCCCAAGTCCTACGCCGAGGTGTTCTCCGAGGACTTCATCACCCGCAACTGGGAGCGGGTCACCCGCTGCCGCAAGCCGGTGATCGCCGCTGTCGCCGGCTACGCCCTCGGCGGCGGCTGCGAGCTGGCGATGATGTGCGACTTCATCATCGCCGCCGACAACGCCCGCTTCGGCCAGCCGGAGATCAACCTGGGCGTCATCCCGGGAGCCGGCGGCACCCAGCGCCTCACCCGCTTCGTCGGCAAGTCCAAGGCCATGGAGATGGTCCTGACCGGCCGGATGATGGACGCCGCCGAGGCCGAGCGCGCCGGGCTGGTCAGCCGCATCGTCCCCGTCGCCGAGCTGCTGCCGACGGCGATGGAGGCGGCGAAGAAGATCGCCTCCCTCTCTCCTCAGGCGGTGATGATCGCCAAGGAGCTGGTCGGCGCCGCCTACGAGACCCCGCTCAGCCAGGGCGTCCGGATGGAGCGTCGGCTGTTCCATTCGCTGTTCGC
>JAQVDF010000302.1 GCA_028698405.1 Phenylobacterium sp.
ACATTGGAAAGGCCCTGCTCGTCCAGGTGCCGGACAGCGCTGGCCACGCCGTTGAGGAAGGGTTCGGCCCCGATCACCAGCACGTCCGGCCGGCGGGCCGCCTGGGCGGCCATGTGCTCGCCGCCGCCGAAGCCGATCTCGATCCACACCTCGGCGGCGTCGGGCTCGAGGGCCCGCGGGTCGAACGGCTCCGCCGGCGCCCGGATCTGCGGCAGCAGGGTGTCCATCAGCGCGGCCTGCCGCGGCTTGATCGGCCGCGACTTCAGCCGCCCGTAGGACCGCAGCGGCCCGTGAGGTTCGCTCATGACGATCGCTCCGCAGAGCCGGTCAGGCGATCTTCCTCAGCTCGTCGACAAGGTCGGTCTTCTCCCACGAGAAGCCGCCCTCGTTGTCGGGCGTGCGGCCGAAGTGGCCGTAGGCCGCCGTGCGGGCGTAGATCGGGCGGTTGAGGCTCAGGTGCTCGCGGATGGCCCGCGGCGTCGCGCCGCCGATCATCTCCGGCAGAAGCTGCTCCAGCTTGTGAGGGTCGACCTCGCCCGTGCCGTGCAGGTCGACGTAGAAGCTCAGCGGCCGGGCCACGCCGATGGCGTAGCTGATCTGGATGGTGCACTTCCGCGCCAGGCCCGCGGCGACCACGTTCTTGGCCAGGTAGCGGCAGGCGTAGGCGGCCGAGCGGTCCACCTTGGTCGGGTCCTTGCCCGAGAAGGCGCCGCCGCCGTGCGGGGCCGCGCCGCCGTAGGTGTCGACGATGATCTTGCGGCCGGTCAGGCCCGCGTCGCCGTCCGGACCGCCGATCTCGAAGCGGCCGGTCGGGTTGATCAGCCACTCGGTGTTCCTGGTGATCAGCCCCTCGGGGAAGACCGATTCCACGTAGGGGCGGATCAGCTCGTGGATCCGCTTGGGCGTGGCCGGCCTGAGGCCGATGCGCTTCTTGTGCTGGGTCGAGACGACGATCTTCAGCACCTCGACCGGGCGGCCGTCCTGGTAGCGCAGGGTGACCTGGCTCTTGGCGTCGGGCTCCAGCTCGGGCCGTTCGCCCGAGCGGCGGGCCTCGGCCAGCTTGCGCAGCACGTTGTGCGAGTACTGCAGCGTCGCCGGCATCAGCTCGGGCGTCTCGTCGCAGGCGTAGCCGAACATGATGCCCTGGTCGCCCGCGCCCTCGTCCTTGTCGGCCCCGGCGTCGACGCCCATCGCGATGTGGGCCGACTGTTCGTGCAGGTGGCAGGCGTACTTGGCCTTGGCCCAGTGGAAGCCCTTCTGCTCGTAGCCGATGTCGCGGATCGCCTCGCGCACCTTGGGCTCAAGCGAGCGGACGATCTCCTTGGTGAGCGCCTTGTTCTCGGCCTTGGAGGCGCCCGGCTTGCCGGCCCGGACCTCGCCGGCGAGCACGATGCGGTTGGTGGTCACCAGGGTCTCGCAGGCGACCCGGGCCTCCGGCTCGACCGAGAGGAAGGCGTCCACGACGGTGTCGCTGATGCGGTCGGCGACCTTGTCGGGGTGGCCTTCGGACACGCTCTCGCTGGTGAAGATGTAATCGGTGCGGCTCAAGTCTTTGGTGCTCCCGGAGACGAGGCGCAGCCGCGCGCGAGTCAGGGCGCGCGGGCGGGCGCGGGGAGCCGTATAAAGACTTCTTTATGCGATGCCAAGCGAGGCCCGCGGCGCAGCCTCAGCTTTCGGCGTCTTCCTCGTCTTCCTCGGCCATGGCGCGCACGAGGTCGAGGATGCGACGCCGCACACGGCCGCGGCGGACACGGGGAAACACGGTGGCCAGCTCCATCCCCTCGGGAGTCAGCAGGAACTCGTGCACCGTGGGGGCGACGGCGGCGCCGTCCGAGGCGCCGGGATCGCCCAGCCCTTCGTAGAAGTAGGAGATCGAGGTGTTCAGCGCCCGGGCCATTTCGTAGAGCTTGGAGGCCGACACGCGGTTGGCGGCGCGCTCGTACTTCTGCACCTGCTGGAAGGTCAGTCCGATCTGGTCGGCCAGCTTCTCCTGACTGACGCCCAGTTCCTTGCGGCGCAGCCGGATCCTCAGACCGACGTGACGATCGATCGGGTTGGGCGAGCGCTCAAGGTCGAGTTCCTTGGCCATGACGGACATTAAAGCGCACCTTCGTTGGTGACGAAACGGCTAAGCCACGGCCCAGCTAACAGGTTCTGCGGGGGCGCGCTAGGCCCGCCGCTAACGCCGATATTGCCAGCATTACCAATAAAGTGGCTTCGCCGAAGCGGCTGTAGAGAGTGGGCTCCAGCGCGGCCGGAAGCCGGACGTCGACGACGCCGGCCTCGCCCAGCTCCAGCCGCTTGCCGGGGAGGATGCGGCCGTAGGCGTCGATGGCCGCGGACACGCCCGTCGGCGTCGATCGCAGCATCGGCAGTCCTTCCTCGATGGACCGGTAGCTGGCCAGGTTCAGGTGCTGCAGCGGGCCGCTGGTGACCCCGAACCAGGCGTCGTTGGAGACGTTGAGGATCCACTCCGGCCGCCGCCCGGCCCGCGCCGCCGCCCGCACGGTGATGCGCGGGAACAGCGCCTCGTAGCAGATCAGCGGCTGGACGGCGGGCAGGCCCGCCACGCTCAGCGGTCGGGGCGGCGGGCCGGCGGTGAAGTCCTCCGGCATGTGAACCAGGCTGCGTATGCCCAGCTGCGTCGCCAGCTCGCCGAGCGGCAGGTATTCGCCGAACGGGACCAGGGTGTGCTTGTCGTAGCGGCCGGCGTAGGTCAGCCCCTCGGGTCGGCGGGCGAGGGCCACCAGGCTGTTGAAGTAGTCGATCTCGCCGTCGGGGCGCACGCCCATGGCGTTGGCCCCCATCAGCAGGACCTGACCGGGGCGCAGCGCGGCGGCGAGCGCCGGGCCGTAGGGCGAGCCGGGGGCGAGCAGATCGTCGATCACCGCCGGCAGGGCGCCCTCGGGCCAGACGACGACCTGCGGCTCGGCCGGGCCAGGAGCGGTGGTCAGGCGCAGGTAATCGGCGAAGATCTGCGGCAGGTTCTCCGGCCGCCACTTGTCCTTCTGGTCGATGTCGGCCTGGACGATGCGGACCAGCGGCGCATCGGCCGCCGCGTCCTCGGCGGCGCCCGCCAGCCGGGCCGCGCCGAAGCCGTAGAGGCCTGCGAGCGCAGCCAGGGCGATGGCGACCGGCAGGTTCCGCGCCCAACGCCGCCCCTTGTCGAACAGGGTTGCGGGCGCGGCGGCGATCGCCACGGTGATCCAGGTCAGGCCGTAGGCGCCGACGAGCGAGGCCGCCTGCGAGGGCAGGCCGCCGGCCCGCCACGCCTCGCCCGGCAGGTTCCAGGGAAAGCCGGTGAAGATGTGCCCGCGCGTCCATTCCAGCGCCGCCACCGCCCCGGCGAACACCAGCACCCGCCACGGTCCCTGTGCGCGGCTGGCGCGGTAGGCCAGCGCCGCCAAGCCGAAGAACAGCGCCAGCCCGCCGGAGAGAAGCAACAGGGCGAAGGGCGCCATCCAGCCGTGCACCTCGGGCTCGACCAGGAAGGCCTCGGTGACCCACCAGACGCCGATGGCGAAGTAGCCGAGCCCGCCGGCCCAGCCGCGGAAGAAGGCCGAGCGCAGCGGCCGGGCCGCGTCGGCCCGGTCGACCAG
>JAQVDF010000303.1 GCA_028698405.1 Phenylobacterium sp.
GTCCAGCCAGTAGAGCTTCCGCATTCAAGGCTCCCTTCCAGAAGCCTTGAATCAGAACGGTAGAAAGCTCGCCACGCCTAATTGAGTACCGACCCTAGCACGGCTTGTTTCCGCGTCACGGCGGACGTCTCGCGCGCGTCGCGCGATTGACTGCGAGCGCCTACACGACTATGTAGCGCGCTCTTTCGAGGTCGGGGCTCGCCCTGGTCCGATGAATGGCCGCCTCCAGGGGCGGGACCCGCCGGAATGCGAAGTTCCGCACGCCGGCGAGTTTTTGCGTTCAGAGGACCGCTTCGAAAAACCAAACTATAATCGACGACCCCCTGAGGCGCCTCGGCCAGACGGCACACGCCTCCACAGACGCAGAGATTAGATGCCGACAGTCAACCAGCTCATCCGCAAGCCGCGCAAGGACAAGCCCTCGCGCAACAAGGTTCCGGCCCTGAAGGGGTGCCCGCAGCGCCGCGGCGTCTGCACGCGGGTCTACACCACCACCCCGAAGAAGCCGAACTCGGCTCTGCGGAAGGTCGCCAAGGTGCGCCTGACCACCGGCATCGAAGCGGTGTGCTACATCCCCGGCGAAGGCCACAACCTGCAGGAACACTCCGTGGTTCTGATCCGCGGGGGCCGGGTGAAGGACCTTCCGGGCGTGCGCTACCACATCCTGCGCGGCGTGCTCGACACTCAAGGGGTCAAGGACCGCCGTCAGCGCCGCTCGCTCTACGGCGCCAAGCGTCCGAAGTAAGGATCAAGAGACATGTCCCGCCGCCGCCGCGCAGAGAAGCGTGAAGTCCTTCCCGATCCGAAGTTCGGGGATCTCGTCGTCACCAAGTTCATGAACTACGTGATGTACGAGGGGAAGAAGGCCGTCGCCGAGAACATCATCTACGGCGCCTTCGACATCCTCGAACAGAAGCGCCGTGACATGACCCCGCTGGAGACCTTCCACGCGGCGCTCGACAACGTCGCCCCGGCGATCGAGGTCCGCTCCCGCCGGGTCGGCGGCGCGACCTACCAGGTGCCGGTGGAAGTCCGCCCGGACCGCCGCCGCGCGCTGGCCATCCGCTGGCTGGTGAACGCCGCTCGCAACCGCGGCGAAAATACCATGACCGAGAAGCTGGCTGGCGAGCTGCTGGACGCCTCTTCGAACCGCGGCGCTGCGGTGAAGAAGCGGGAAGACACCCACAAGATGGCGGAAGCCAACCGGGCCTTCTCGCACTACCGCTGGTAAGACTCCACATCGGTCGCTTTCCGGCGCGGGCGGTTTGAGCTAAACCGCCCGCGCCGTTCGTTAACGACCGACTTTCCGAACGCCCCCTCAGCTGAGCTTTAGCGATGCCTCGCACCCACAAGATCGAAGACTACCGCAACTTCGGGATCATGGCCCACATCGATGCGGGCAAGACCACCACGACGGAGCGGATCCTCTTCTACACCGGCAAGAGCCATAAGATGGGTGAGACGCACGACGGCTCGGCCACTATGGACTGGATGGACCAGGAGCAGGAGCGGGGGATCACCATCACCTCCGCGGCCACCACCGCCTTCTGGCAGGGCAAGCGCCTGAACATCATCGACACCCCCGGGCACGTCGACTTCACCATCGAGGTGGAGCGCAGCCTGCGCGTGCTCGACGGTGCTGTGACCGTGCTGGACGGCAACGCCGGGGTCGAGCCGCAGACCGAGACCGTCTGGCGTCAGGCCGACAAATACAAGGTTCCGCGGATCGTGTTCGTCAACAAGATGGACAAGATCGGCGCCGACTTCGACAAGTCCGTGCAGTCCATCCGCGACCGCCTGGGCGCCAAGGCCGTTCCGATCCAGCTGCCGATCGGCGCAGAATCGCAACTGCGCGGGATCGTCGACCTGGTGCGCATGAAGGCGGTGGTCTGGGAGAACGACGCCGTCGGCGCCAGCTTCCACGACGAGGAAATCCCGGCCGACCTGAAGGACAAGGCCGAAGAGGCCCGCAACTACCTGATCGAGAACGCCGTCGAACTCGATGACGAGGCGATGGAGGCCTACCTCTCGGGCGAAGAGCCGTCCGAAGAGACGATCAAGAAGTGCATCCGCAAGGCGGTGATCACCGGCGCCTTCTATCCGATCCTCTGCGGCTCGGCGTTCAAGAACAAGGGCGTGCAGCCTCTGCTCGACGCCGTCGTCGACTACCTGCCCTCGCCGGTGGACATCCCGCCGACGCCGGGCATCGACTTCCGCACCGAGGAGCCGGTCGATCGCAAGGCGTCGGACGACGAACCGCTGTCGGTCCTGGCGTTCAAGATCATGGACGACCCGTACGTGGGCTCGCTGACCTTCTGCCGGATCTACTCGGGCAAGCTCGAGACCGGCATGGGTCTGCTCAACTCCTCGCGCGACAAGCGCGAGCGGGTCGGGCGGATGCTGCTGATGCACTCGAACAACCGCGAGGACATCAAGGAAGCCCACGCCGGCGACATCGTCGCCCTGGCGGGCCTGAAGGAGACCCGCACCGGGGACACCCTGTGCGACCCGAACCGCTCGCCGGTCATCCTGGAGAAGATGGAGTTCCCCGCGCCGGTCATCGAGATCGCCGTGGAGCCGAAGTCCAAGGCCGACCAGGAGAAGCTGGGCGTGGCGCTGGCCAAGCTGGCCGCCGAGGATCCGTCGTTCAACGTCTCCACCGATCACGAGTCCGGCCAGACCATCCTGAAGGGGATGGGCGAGCTGCACCTGGACATCAAGATCGACATCCTGAAGCGCACCTACAAGGTCGAGGCCAACATCGGCGCGCCGCAGGTGGCCTATCGCGAGAGCCTGGGCCGTCGGACCGAGATCGACTACACGCACAAGAAGCAGACCGGCGGTACGGGCCAGTTCGCCCGCGTCAAGCTGGTGTTCGAACCAGGCGAGCCGGGTTCGGGCTTCCAGTTCGAGAGCGCGATCGTCGGCGGCGCGGTGCCGAAGGAATACATCCCCGGCGTCGAGAAGGGGCTGACCTCGGCCAAGGAAAACGGCCTGCTGGCCGGCTTCCCGGTGATCGACTTCAAGGCCACCCTGATCGACGGCGCCTTCCACGACGTCGACTCCTCGGTGCTGGCCTTCGAAATCGCCTCGCGCGCGGCCTTCAAGGAACTGCGCGAGAAGGGCTCGCCGAAGCTGCTCGAGCCGATCATGAACGTCGAGGTCGTGACCCCGGAGGAATATCTGGGCAGCGTCATCGGCGATCTGAACGGCCGGCGCGGCCAGATCCAGGGCCAGGACGTGCGCGGCAACGCGATCGTCGTGAACGCCTTCGTGCCGCTGGCGAACATGTTCGGCTATGTGAACACCCTCCGGGGCATGTCGCAGGGCCGGGCCGCCTTCACCATGCAGTACGACCACTACGCCCCGGTGCCGCAAGCCGTCGCCGACGAAGTGATCAAGAAGTACGCCTAAACCAACCCATCGATCGAAAGGACCAAGCCCTTTCCGGGCTGGAGCTTGAAATGGCCAAGGAAAAGTTCGAACGCACCAAGCCGCACTGCAACATCGGCACCATTGGTCACGTTGACCATGGCAAGACGACGCTGACGGCGGCGATCACGATGACGCTGGCCAAGACGGGCGGTGC
>JAQVDF010000304.1 GCA_028698405.1 Phenylobacterium sp.
CTCGGGCGTGTTGTCCATGTCGGTCTCGGCGGCGTCGGCGGTTCATTTCACCAGCTGGAAGAACCAGCCCGGGCGGGCCCGCGTCACCCAGGTCCAGGGCTGGAACAGGCTGGCCTGGTCCCACGACAGCAGGATGACCTGGGCCTTGCCCTGCAGGTTCTCGGCCTGGACAAAGCCGACCCCGCCGGCGTCCTGGCCGACGCGGCTGTCCAGCGAGTTGTCGCGGTTGTCGCCCATGAAGAAGTAGTGGCCCTCGGGGACCACGAACTCGGGCGTGTTGTCCATGTCGGTCTCGGCGGCGTCGGCGGTCAGGAAGCTCTTGCCGCCCGGAAAGGTCTCACGGATCTGGGTGACGGTCCGCTCGTAGCCGTACGGGGACTGTTCCGTGCCCGAGGCGACCGTCTGGCGCTTCACCGGCTCGCCGTTGATGTAGAGCACGCCCTGGCGCATCTCGACCCGGTCCCCGGGCAAGCCGATCAGGCGCTTGATGTAGTCCTTCTTCTCGTCGCTCGGCAGCTTGAAGACGATGACGTCGCCGCGCTTGGGCGCGCGCTCGAACAGCCGGCCCTCGAACAGCGGCGGGCTGAACGGGATCGAGTGCCGCGAGTAGCCGTAGCTGTACTTGGAGACGATGAGGTAGTCGCCGACCAGCAGGTTCGGCTCCATCGACGCCGAGGGGATGGTGAACGGCTGGAACAGCAGGACCCGGATCACCAGCGCGATCGCCAGGGCGTAGACGATAGTCTTGACGATCTCGATGGTCTCTTTGACCGCTCCCGGCTTGGTGGTCGCCTCGGCGGTCTGCACGTTCTGACTCATTCAGGGGTCCCTGGCGGTGTCCGGCCGCCCGGACCGGGGTTAGCTAGACGCTCGACCGCCCCGCGGCAAGGCGGGGGCCGGCGACGGGCGTGCGAGTGCGGCAATCTAGATCAAGCGATCAGAGCCGACGCAGAGAGCGGTCGCCGCGGAACTCCGTGAACCATGTCCAAGGCTTCCAGAGGGAAGCTTCCTCGTTCCAGGACAGCAGCACCCACTCGGCCCGGCCCACCAGGTTCTCGGCCGGCACGTAGCCGACGCCGTAGCCCCTGGGGAAGCGCGAGTCCCGGGAATCCTCCCGGTTGTCGCCCACGAAGAAGTAGTGACCCTCGGGGACCACGAAGACCGGTGTGTTGTTGACTTCCGGGTCGCGGTCGGGGCGGTCGTAGGTGACGTAGCTCTTGCCGCTGTCGAGCCGCTCGACGTAGCGGTCGAACTCCAGGGTGCCGTACTCGGTGCGCACCGGCTCCGGGGACAACCGCTCGCGCGGCACGGCCTGGCTGTTGATGTAGAGCACCCCCTCGCGGAACTGCACCCGATCGCCCGGCACGCCGACGAGCCGCTTGATCATGTCGATCCCGTCGGTCGGGTGCTTGAAGACGATCACGTCGCCACGCTGCGGCTCGCGCTGGAGGATGCGGCCCGAGAACAGCGGCGGGCTGAACGGGATCGAGTGGCGCGACCAGCCGTAGGGGTATTTCGAGACGATGACGTAGTCGCCGATCTGGAGCGTCGGCTCCATCGACGACGAGGGGATGGTGAAGGGCTGGAAGGCGAGGATCCGGAACGCCAGGAAGATCGCCACCGCGACCGCCACGGCCTTCAGCGTCTCGACCGTCTCGTTCTTGGCGCCCTTCGCCATGTCCCCTCCCCGAGCCGCTTCCGTCAGACCCTGGATAGCCCAGGATCGCCGCGGGCGCCCATGAACTCTTCTCCATCCGGCAGCGCTTCGATGATCACGAAGGCCTGGGCGTAGGGGTGGTCGTCGGTCAGCGACAGGTGGATCATCGGCCTGTGGCCCGGCGGGATCAACGCCTTCAACCGCTCGGCCGCGCCGCCGGTCAGGGCCATGGTCGGCTGTCCGGTGCGCAGGTTGACCACCCCCATGTCGCGCCAGAAGACGCCGCGGCGCAGGCCGGTGCCCAGCGCCTTGGCGCAGGCCTCCTTGGCGGCGAACCGCTTTGCATAGCTGGAGGCGCGGTCGGGCTTGCGCTCCGAGCGTGTCCGCTCGACCTCGGTGAAGATGCGCTGGGTGAACCGCTCGCCGAACCGCTCGAGGGTCTTGGCCACCCGGCGGATGTCGGTCAGGTCCGAGCCGATCCCGACGATCAAGCCGCCACCTGTGCGCGGGCCTCGTCCATCAGCGCCCGCATCCGCTGGATCGCCGCTGTCAGGCCGATGAAGATCGCCTCGCCGATCAGGAAGTGGCCGATGTTGAGCTCGACCACCTGCGGCACGGCGGCGATCGCGCCCACCGTCTCGTAGTCGATGCCGTGGCCGGCGTGGACCTCCAGGCCCATGGCCTCGGCCTCGGCGGCCACATGACGGATCTTCTCCAGCAGCGCCGGCGCCTCCGGCGACCTGTGGCGCACCGCCTCGCAGTAGGCGCCGGTGTGCAGCTCGACCACGTGCGCCCCGGCCGCCTTGGCCGCCGCCGCCTGCGCCGCGTCCGGGTCGATGAAGCAGGAGACGCGGATGCCCGCCGCGCGCAGCCGGCCGATCACCGGGGCGATGCGGTTGTGGCCGCCGGCGACGTCGAGGCCGCCCTCGGTGGTCACCTCCTCGCGCCGCTCGGGCACCAGGCAGGCCGCGTGCGGCCGATGGGCGAGCGCGATCTGCTCCATCTCCTCGGTAACCGCCATCTCCAGGTTCAGCGGCCGGCCGCGGCGGCGCAGAATGGCCGCCAAGGCGTCGATGTCGGCGTCCGAGATGTGCCGCCGGTCCTCCCGCAGGTGGGCGGTGATGCCGTCCGCGCCGGCCAGCAGCGCCATTTCGGCGGCCCGCACCGGGTCGGGATAGTTATCGCCCCGCGCGTTCCGGATGGTCGCCACGTGGTCGATGTTGACCCCAAGGCGCAGCCGGCGGCTCATGCGTTGAGCCTCCGACTCCCGGGGTCTTCCACCGGGATCGCCGCCAGCTCCGGTGGGAGCCGGTCGGCCGGATAGGCCGGCACGTCCAGTCGCGCCAGGGCCACGAACGGCGCGCCCGGGTCCGCCCGGCCGCCCGAACGGTCGACGATGCAGGCCGCCACGACGACGTCGCCGCCCGCCTTGCGGATCGCCTCGACGCACTCGCGCGAGGACAGGCCCGTGGTGACGATGTCCTCGACCATAGCGATGCGCGCGCCCGGCGGAATGGCGAAGGCCCGGCGCAGCTTGAACTCGCCGCCCTCCCGCTCGACGTACATCGACGGCACGCCCAGTTGCCGGGCGGTCTCGTAGCCGGGGATGATGCCCCCGACGGCCGGCGAGATACACAGGTCGACCTCGCCCACCGCCTCGCGGATCTTCTCCGCCAGCGCCTTGCACAGGCGCTCGGTGCGGTCCGGATACTGGAAGACCAGGTTCTTTTGCAGGAAGACGCCGGAGTGCAGGCCCGAGGAGAGCACGAAGTGCCCTTCCCTCAGCGCCCCGGCGGCGCGGAATTCGGCGAGGACGTCGTCGGTGTTCATGCCCGCTCCATACACCGGTGCGCGCGCAGTTGTCGCGGGGGGCGCACGCGTAACAGGCGAGCGGCCTTCACAACCTCCATCCCCGGGCCCAAGATGGGT
>JAQVDF010000305.1 GCA_028698405.1 Phenylobacterium sp.
CGGATAGGCCGACGGCGTGCGGGCGGCGTTCAGGGCCGCGGCCAGGATCAGGCCGTCGAGCTGGGCCGCGCGATGCAGCGAGACGCCGTTGAAGATCAGGAACACCGGGGTCTGGCCGACGGTGTCAAACAGGATGGCGAACAGCTGGCCCTCGACCGGCAGCAGCCAGCCGTCGAACAGCAGCCCCGAGCCGCCCATCTTGAACGACAGCAGCCCGTCGGGGCCTTTGCGGATCATTCCGTAGTCGTGGAAGAACCGCCCCGGCATGGCGATCGACGGCCGAGTGGTGCGCCAGAAGCCCTCGTAGGTGGCCGCGCGCCGCTCGGTGACCATCCGCACCAGGTCCAGCCCCGGCAGCGGCAGGCCGTTCGAGGCCTGGGCGGCGGCCGGCGCGCGGGCGGGCATGGCCGGCGGCTCGATGCCGAACACATGGGCCAGGCCCGCCAGGTCGCGGTCCCAGTCCAGCATGGTGAAGCCCGGCTGCTTGCCGGCGATCAGCTTGGTCAGGTTTTCCAGATTGTGGGCCGATGGCGTCACCGCGCCCGAGCACCAGCGGCCCACCAGCGACTTGTCGACCCCGAGATCGGCGGCCAGTCGCCCGCGGCTCATCGAGAGCGCCTTCAGTACAAGGTCGAGCTTCGCGGGAAAGGAATCCGGTGCGGTCATCCGACGTCCGGCCCCTAAGTCTGAATCCGGATGCAACCGTTGCATGCAACCGTTGTAAAACTGCGCAAACTCGCCTGCAACCCTGTGCAACCGGTTGCGCCTCGATTCGCAGCGGTTGCTTCGAATGCTGCAACCGTTGTTTCGGCCTCTGCAACGCTTGCGCATCGCGCCGAGCGTCGCTGCAACTGCACGATCAGGGCGCCGTAACGTAAATCGTTCCTCAACGAACAGGGTTCGCTCAGGGTGGAACGACGAATGAGGACGCTCGTGCTTTCGATAACGGTCGCCGGCGTGGCGGCCGCGATGGCCCTCATCGCCCCCACCGATCCAGGCCGGGCCCTCGAAGGCGTATCGGCGCCTTTGTGGGAGGTCGCAGACGCTCGCTGAGACGCACGCGACCACCGTGGGATTGGGGAGAGGCAGATGGCGGACAGGTTCAAGACGGAGTTGGTCGCGCTGATGCCGCGGCTGCGGGGCTACGCGATGGCGCTGACGGGTTCGGCCGTCGAAGCCGACGACCTGGTGCAGGACGCGCTACTGAGGGCCTGGCGCTTCCGCGACAGCTTCCAGGAGGGCAGCAACCTGACGGCGTGGATGTGCAAAATCCTGCGCAACACATTCTACACGGCCGCCGTGGCGCGCCGGAGAACGGTGCAGGATGTAGAGGGCAAATTCGCCGCCCGCCTCGCCTGCGGGCCGGACCAGGAGTGGCGCATCCAGTACGGCGAGATGCTGGACGCCCTGGAGGAACTGACCCCGGAGGCCCGCGACGCCCTGTCGATGGTGGTCGCCGCCGGCCTGTCCTACGAGGAGGCGGCCGAGATCGCCGGGTGCCCGATCGGCACGTTGAAGAGCCGCGTGAACCGCGCCCGTGAACATCTGGCCGAGCTGGTGGACGTGGACCTGCCCAAGGCTCGCCGCCGCGCGCAGAAGAGCGCCCACGCCGCCGCCGCCGGCTCCATCATGGCCGCCAACGCGGCATAGCCTCGCTCTGAGGGGCGGCGGTCAGGGCCGCTCGACCAGCTTTCCGTCTTCGACCACGCGGTAGAAGCACGAGCGGAAGCCCACGTGGCAGGCGCCGCCGTCGCCCTGGGGCAGGCATTTGACCCACACCGCGTCCTGGTCGCAGTCGACGCGGATCTCGACCAACTTCTGCACCTGGCCGCTGGTCTCGCCCTTGCGCCACAGCTCGCCGCGCGAGCGGCTGAAATAGTGGACCTCGCCGGTGCGCAGGGTGGCTTCCAGCGCCTCGGCGTTCATCCAGGCGACCATCAGCACCTCGCCGGTCTCGGCGTGGGTGGTCACCGCGCAGATCAGGCCGTTGGCGTCGAAGCGGGGGGCGAGCGTCTCGCCCTGTTCGAGCGCCGCCTTGTCCGGGGCGGTGGGGAAGGCGGCCATGGCGGGCGCCTCCCTAGCGGCGGTTGACGAAGTCCAGGAACCGCTGGCGCAGCGAGGCGTCGGTCTTGAACACGCCGGTGAACTGGGTGGTGATCGTCGAGACGTGCCGATGGTGCACGCCGCGGGTCGTCATGCACTGGTGGGCCGCGTCGATCAGCACCGCCACGCCGGCCGGGCGCAGGCTGTCGGTGATCGCGTCGGCGATCTGCTGGGTCATGGTCTCCTGGGTCTGCAGCCGGCGGGCGAAGATCTCGACCACCCGGGCGATCTTGGAGATGCCGACGACCCGGTTGGTCGGCATGTAGGCGACGTAGGCCTTGCCCAGGAACGGCGCCATGTGGTGCTCGCAGTGGCTCTCCACCTCGATGTCGCGCAGCATGACGATGTCGTCGTAGCCCTGCACGTCCTCGAAGGTGCGCGACAGCTCCTTCGCCGGGTCGGCGTTGTAGCCCTCGAACCATTCGGCATAGGCGTCGACCACCCGCTTGGGCGTGTCGAGCACGCCTTCGCGCCGGGGGTCGTCCCCCGACCAGGCGATCAGCGTACGGACGGCCTCCATGGCCTCTTCCCGCGTCGGGCGCCTGATCGGCTCGAGGTCCTGGGCGGCGCCGATAGCGGAGCGGTCGCGGCTGATAGCATCCATGTGAGACGAGACTTCCCTGAGGGGCTGAGTTGCGCCGGAGCGAAGGCTCCGGAAATGACGCGTGCCACCCTCCCTTACGGCGGACAGAAATTGAGCCCGTGGCCCCCGTGGCCTGACCGCCGGCTGCTCTGTATATGGGGCGCGGCCACCCCTCGGCAACCGTCACGCTGCGTCAAACGAAATGACCCTGACCCTGTACGACACCATGGCGCGCGCCAAGCGCCCCTTCGTCCCCGCCGACCCGAAGCGGGTGACGATGTATGTCTGCGGGCCGACGGTCTACAACTACGCCCACATCGGCAACGCCCGGCCGGTGGTCGTCTTCGACCTGCTGTTCCGCGTCCTGCGCGATCTCTACGGCGAGGACCACGTGCTCTACGCGGCCAACGTTACCGACGTGGACGACAAGATCAACCAGAAGGCCATCGAGGAAGGCGTCCCCATCGACGTCGTCACCGACCGCTACCTCGCCGCCTACAATTCCGACATGAGCGTGCTGGGGGCGCTTCGGCCCAGCTTCCAGCCCCGGGCCACCCAGACCATGGCGGCCATCATCGCCTTCATCGAGCGGCTGGTGCTGGGCAACGCGGCCTACGCCGCCGAAGGCCACGTGCTGTTCAACACCCAGGCCTTTTCGGACTACGGCAAGCTCTCGGGCCGGCCGATGGACGAGATGATCGCCGGCGCCCGGGTGGACGTGGCCCCCTACAAGTCCCACCCCGCCGACTTCGTGCTGTGGAAGCCGTCCAAGCCCGGCGAGCCGGTCTGGGACAGCCCCTGGGGCCCCGGTCGGCCCGGCTGGCACATCGAGTGCTCGGCGATGATCGAGCAGACGCTGGGCCTGCCCATCGACATCCACGGGGGCGGCATCGAC
>JAQVDF010000306.1 GCA_028698405.1 Phenylobacterium sp.
GCCAACGACGAGCTGCAGGACAACCTCAACCCGGTGGGGCGGATCTACTACGCGGCCTCGACGATGATCTGCACGCCGGCTTCCCGGGCCCAGGAGGTGGGGCTGGCGCTGGGCGCCCAGGCCGGCGAGGCGCGGCTTAAGCAGGTGGCGGAAGAGGCGGGTTTCTCGCATTTCCGGCGCGCCACCGAGACGCCGTTCAACCTGGTGTTCGAAGCCCGGGCATGAGCGCGGCCCGTCCGGCGGGGCGGGTCCCCGGCCATTGACCGGCGCCGCCGGATGGGCGAGGCAGGCGACAGGATGCGTCGCCTCCTCCGGTTCCTCACCAACATGGACGCCAAGGCCTGGCGGGCGCTGGCGATCTCCTTCGTCCTGTTCGGCGGCGTGGGCGTGGTCTTCCTGTTCGGCGCCCAGGTGCTGGGCTTCGAGGGCGAGGCGACGGTGGAGCGCTGGCTGGGCCTGGCGTCCGACGGGCCCTGGGCGCTGCCGGCGGCGGTGGCGGCCTTCGCCCTGCTGGCATTCCTGGGCGTGCCGCAGTTCGTGCTGATCGCCGCGGCGGTGGTGGCCTTCGGCGCCTGGGCGGGCTTCGCCTACAGCTGGATCGGCACCATGGTCTCGGCGGTCGTTGGCTTCGCCATGGGCCGCATCGCGGGGGCGCGGACGCTGGAGAGTTTTTCCGGCGACAGCGTGAAACAGTTCATCGGCCTCGTCGGCCGCAACGGCTTCTGGGCCAGCCTGATCGTGCGGCTGGTGCCCTCGGCGCCGTTCATCGTCGTCAACATGGCCGCCGGGGTCACGCCGATGCGGCTGCGCAGCTTCCTGGCCGGCACGGGCCTGGGCATCGTGCCGAAGATCGCGCTGACCGCCTTCGCCGGGAACTCCATCGTTCAGGCCATGCGCGGCGAATGGGCCGCCCACCTGCCGCTGCTCGCGGGAATCGCCGCCGTCTGGCTGCTGATCGGCTGGTACGCGCGCCGCTGGCTCAAGGCCCGCGAGGCTGCGGGCACGGGGGAGGGCGCTTCCGAGTGAGATGACGGGTAGCGCTCTGCGCAGCCGGTCACCTCCCCAAAGGGCAGAACCTTGCGTGAAAGCCACAGCGTGCGGGAGATTCGGCACGACCGTTGCGCGCAGGCGGCCGATCCGGTATCAAGCCTCTCATGCGCAACCTCTCGCCCAGCCTGTCTCTTCGGCTTCGGCTTAGCCGCCCCTGGGCGCCTTACTAGGCTGCGCGACCTCTTCGCGGCCGGGCGCTTCAGGGGATGACCTGACCGCCCGATCGGACTAAGAACCCCGCGAAGAGAATTCCCATGAGCACCGAAAACAACACCGCCGCCGAGCGCGATCGCGTCATCGTATTCGACACCACCATGCGCGACGGCGAGCAGTCGCCCGGCGCGTCCATGTCGCTGGACGAGAAGCTGGAGCTGGCGAAGATCCTCGAGGAGATGCGGGTCGACGTCATCGAGGCCGGCTTCCCGATCGCCTCGAACGGCGACTTCGAGGCGGTCCGCCAGATCGCCGAGATCGTCAGCGAGAGCGTCGTCTGCGGGCTGGCCCGCGCCGCGCCGGGCGACATCGAGCGCTGCGCCGAGGCGATCCGCCCGGCCAAGCGCGGCCGCATCCACACCTTCCTGTCCACCAGCCCGGTGCACATGAAGTACAAGCTGCAGATGGAGCCGGAGGCGGTGCTGGAGGCGGTGACCCGCTCGGTCAGCCTGGCCCGCAACCTGTGCGACGACGTGGAGTGGTCCGCCGAGGACGCCACCCGCACAGAGCGCGACTTCCTGCGCCGCTGCGTGGAGGCCGCGATCAGGGCCGGGGCCAAGACCATCAACATCCCCGACACCGTCGGCTACACTTATCCGACCGAATACGCCGACATCTTCCGCGACCTGATCGAGAACGTGCCGGGCGCGGACGGGGCGATCTTCTCCACCCACTGCCACAACGACCTGGGCCTGGCCGTGGCCAACAGCCTGGCCGGCGTGCAGGGCGGGGCCCGTCAGGTCGAGGTGGCCATCAACGGCATCGGCGAGCGGGCCGGCAACGCGGCGCTGGAAGAGATCGTCATGGCGCTGAAAGTGCGTGGCGACCGGCTGCCCTACCAAACCGGCGTCGACACCACCCACATCACCCGCGCCAGCCGTTACGTCTCGGCGATCACCGGCTTCCCGGTGCAGTTCAACAAGGCGATCGTCGGCAAGAACGCCTTCGCCCACGAGAGCGGCATCCACCAGGACGGGATGCTGAAGCACCGCGGCACCTATGAGATCATGACGCCCGAGGACGTCGGCCAGGGCAGCACCAACCTGGTGATGGGCAAGCACTCGGGCCGTCACGCCTTCCGCGAGAAGCTGAAGGAGCTGGGCTACGAGCTGGGCCAGAACGCGCTGAACGAGGCGTTCCAGCGGTTCAAGGACCTGGCCGACAAGAAGAAGCACGTCTACGACGACGACCTGGTCGCCCTGGTGGACGATGCTCTGGCGCACGGAACCGACCGCATCCAGGTCAAGCACCTGCGCGTGGTGGCCGGCACCGACGGCCCGCAGGAAGCCGACCTGACCGTCACCGTCGACGGCGAGGAACGCGCGGCCAAGGCCACCGGCGACGGGCCGGTGGACGCGGTGTTCAACGCCATCCACGAGGTGGTGCCGCACACCGCCGTGCTGCGCCTGTTCCAGGTGCATGCGGTGACCGAGGGCACCGACGCCCAGGCCCAGGTCTCGGTGCGGCTCGAGGAGGACGGCCGGATCGCCACCGGCCAGGCCGCCGACACCGACACCCTGACCGCCTCGGCCAAGGCCTACGTCAACGCGCTGAACAACCTCTTCGCCCGCAAGGAGAAGAGCGCGCCGGACGCCACCAAGGTCGCCAGCGGCTTCTGATCTTCCGCTCGCCCCGATTGCGGGGCTTGGACTGCGATGTCGCAGCGCCGCGTCACGTGACAGCGGCGCTGTGCGAGCCTGGGCGGGGGTCGGGTGCTCTGGATTCTTCTGACGGCGGCGGCCGCGCCGCTGCAGGTCGCGCGCAACGCGCTGCAGCGCGGGCTGGTGGGCGACGCCGGCCCCTGGGGAGCCACGCTTGTGCGCTTCCTGTTCGGTCTGCCGTTCTCGATCGCCATCTTCGCGGTGGTCGCGGCGGCGACGCCGGACGCCGCGCCGTCCGCCTCGCCCAGGTTCTGGATGGCGATCGCCGCCGGCGCGTTCGGCCAGGTGATCCAGACGGCGCTGCTGCTCCTGGCCATGCGCCGGTCCGGCTTCGCAGTGGCGACCTTCATGCAGCAGACCAACCTGCCGCTGTCGGCGTTGTTCGGCTGGGCGGTGTTCGCCGACGCCATGAGCCCGGGGGCCTGGGCGGGCCTGCTCGCCGCCACCGTCGGCCTGTGCATCCTCTCCTGGCCCAAGGGCGGCTTCCGTTCGGGCGCGCTGATCGGCTCGGCCCTGGGGATCGCCTCTGGCGCGGCCATGGCGGTGGTGCTGAACGCCTACCGGCAGGCAGGCCTGGCGCTGGAGCCGGCCCATCCGATCTACGCCGGCACGGCGGCCGTGTGCGTCGCCCAGGCCCTGCAGTCGGCTGGGCTGAC
>JAQVDF010000307.1 GCA_028698405.1 Phenylobacterium sp.
CAGGATGAAGCCGCCGAGGTCCTTGTTGTCCGCGTAGGGGTCGAAGGCCACCGGCGCGTCCAGCGACAGGTTGCAGACCCCGATCTCGTTGAGCTCCAACCGCTTGGCGGCCAGGTGCTCGAGGGTGTTCACGTTGACCTTGTACTTGGGCTCGGTGATCTGGGCCCCGACGATCCGCGCGCCCAGCTTCACGAGGTAGGGGCGGCCGGGCAGCATCGCCTCCTCGTCGAACCAGACGATGGTCGACTCGAACTGGTCGGCGACCTCGGGCGGATCGCCCGCCGCGGCCAGCACGTCGCCGCGCGAGACGTCGATTTCGTCGGCCAGGGTCAGGGTCACCGACTGGCCGGCCGCCGCCCGCGGCAGGTCGCCGGATAGGGTGACGATCCGCTGCACCGTGCTCTCGCGGCCAGAAGGCAGCACCTTGACCTTGTCGCCGGGAACGATGGTGCCGGAGGCGACCAGGCCGGAGAAGCCGCGGAAGTCGAGGTTCGGCCGGTTCACCCACTGGACCGGCATGCGGAAGGGCTTCTCCTGCAGGTCGTCCTCGACCTCCAGGGTCTCCAGCAGCGGCATCAGCGCCGGACCGGCGTACCAGGGCGTGTTCGGGCTGGGCGCGGTGATGTTGTCGCCCTTCAGGGCCGACAGCGGGATGGCGTGGAAGCCCTGCAGGCCGATCTGATCGGCGAAGGCGCGGTAGTCGGCCAGGATGGCGTCGAAGGTCTCGTGCGACCAGTCGACCAGGTCCATCTTGTTGACCGCCAGGATGACGTGCCGGATGCCGAGCAGCCGCACCAGGTAGCTGTGCCGGCGGGTCTGGGTCAGCACCCCCTTGCGCGCGTCGATCAGGATGATGGCCGCGTCCGCCGTCGAGGCGCCGGTGACCATGTTGCGCGTGTACTGCTCGTGGCCGGGAGTGTCGGCGACGATGAACTTGCGCTTGTCGGTCGAGAAGAAGCGGTAGGCGACGTCGATGGTGATGCCCTGCTCGCGCTCGGCGGCCAGGCCGTCGACCAGCAGCGCGAAGTCTATGTCGCCGCCCTGGGTGCCGACCTTCTTGGAATCCGCCTCGAGAGCCGCGAGCTGGTCCTCGAAGATCATCTTGGAATCGTAGAGCAGCCGGCCGATCAGGGTCGACTTGCCGTCATCGACCGAGCCGCAGGTCAGGAAGCGCAGCAGGCTCTTGTGCTCGTGCGCGTGGAGGTAGGCCTCGATGTCCTGGGCGATCAGGTCGGACTGGTGGGCGCCGGCCTTGGCGGGCGCGACGGTGTCGGTGAGAGCCATCAGAAATAGCCCTCCTGCTTCTTCTTCTCCATCGAGGCCGACTGGTCGTGGTCGATGACCCGGCCCTGCCGCTCGCTGGTGGTGGTGAGCAGCATTTCCTGGATGATCTGCGGCAGGGTCGAGGCGGTGCTCTCGATGGCGCCGGTCAGCGGGTAGCAGCCGAGTGTGCGGAAGCGGACCGACTTCAACTGCGGGGTCTCGCCCTCGCGCAGCGGGAAGCGGTCGTCGTCGACCATGATCAGCGTGCCGTCACGCTCGACCACCGGCCGTTCGGCCGCGAAGTAGAGCGGCACGATCGGGATGTTCTGCAGGTAGATGTACTGCCAGATGTCGAGCTCGGTCCAATTGGAGATCGGGAAGGCCCGGAAGCTCTCGCCCGGCCGCTTGCGGGTGTTGTAGAGCCGCCAGAGCTCGGGACGCTGGTTCTTCGGGTCCCAGCGGTGCTCGGGCGTGCGGAAGGACAGCACCCGCTCCTTGGCGCGGCTCTTTTCCTCGTCGCGCCGGCCGCCGCCGAACGCGGCGTCGAAACCGTATTTGTCGAGCGCCTGCTTCAGGCCCTCGGTCTTCCAGATGTCGGTGTGCAGGGCGCTGCCGTGGTCGAACGGGTTGATGCCCCGCGCCAGCGCCTCGGGATTCTGGTGCACCAGGAGCTCGAAGCCGAGCTCGCGCGCCATCCGCTCGCGCATCTCGTACATCGCCCGGAACTTCCAGGTGGTGTCGACGTGCAGCAGCGGGAACGGCGGCTTGGACGGATAGAAGGCCTTGGCCGCAAGATGCAGCATCACCGCGCTGTCCTTGCCGATCGAATACAGCATCACCGGGCGTTCGCACTCGGCGACGACCTCCCGCATGATCTGGATGCTTTCCGCCTCGAGGCGCTCGAGGTGGGTCAGCCGGTGCGGGGCGATCGTGGCGGTGCTGTCAGCCATCGGTGCAAATGCGGTCGCGACGCGGGCGTCCATGGGGGCGACCTCAAAACCTAACAAAAAGCCGCCCGTCGCAAGTGCGACGCGCGGATAACGGCCCTTCGACTGGTCACGTAGGGGAGGGGCCTGGCCCGCGCAAGCAACCTAACCTTGGAAGCGCTATTAGGAAAACTGCGGGGGCCGCCGGCCGAAGGAGGCGACGTGAGCGAACTGAGCCCGATCCTGCTGATCGAAGACGACCTGCGAAGGCTCGAAGCCACGCTGCAGGTTCTCGCCGATCTGCGCCTGGCCAACCGCATCTAGGTGGCCCGCAGCGAGGCCGAGGCGCGCGCGGCGCTGGAGCGGGACCGTCCCGGCCTCGTCGTGGTCTCGATCGGGCGGGATTCTCCTGGTGCGGCGGGGTTGCTGGCCGACCTGCGGCGCGAGGCGAGGGGGCCTTCGGTGCTCGCGCTGGCTCCGGCCGTGTCCGTCAGGGAGCTGGCTGATAGCGCTGCGCGCAACCAGTCACCGGAGGTGGGCGGAGGACGTCGGAGTCCGAAAACCGCGAGACTTGGGGCGGCGGCGGCCGCATCCTGCCGGCATGGATCTGGACGAGGACGCCTGCTACCGCGCGGTCTGCACGCGCGATCCCCGCTTCGACGGGCGGCTGTTCACGGGCGTGAAGACGACCGGCATCTACTGCCGGCCGATCTGCCCGGCGAGGACGCCGAAGCGGGAGAACGTGACCTTCTTCCGGACCGCCGCGGCGGCGCAGGAGGCGGGCTTCCGACCCTGTCTTCGCTGCCGGCCGGAGACCTCGCCCGACCTCGGCGCCTGGCGCGGCACATCCAATACGGTGGCCCGGGCGCTGGCGCTGATCGAGGCGGGGGCGCTCGACGAAGGCGACGTCGATGCCCTGGCCGGGCGGCTCGGCGTGGGCGAGCGGCAGCTGCGGCGGCTGTTTCAGAGGCACGTGGGGGCCTCGCCCGTCTCTGTCGCCCAGACGCGGCGGGTGCTGCTCGCCAAGCAGCTGATCCACGAGACGCGCCTGCCGATGGCGGACGTGGCGCTGGCCTCTGGGTTCGGCTCGGTGCGCCGGTTCAACGAGACCTTCCAGCAGCTGTTCGGCCGCCCGCCGGGAGCGCTGCGCCGGGCCGGCGCGGCCGAGACGCCGGCTGCGGCTGGCGTGACCCTGCGGCTGGCGTTCAAGCCGCCCTACGACTGGGGCCAGATCAACCGCTTCCTGGCGGCCCGGGCGATCCCCGGAGTCGAGGTGGTGGACCCGTCCCGCTACGCCCGCGCCCTGTCGGTTGAGGGCCGGCCGGGCGTCGTCACCGTGCGGCCCGCGCCGGA
>JAQVDF010000308.1 GCA_028698405.1 Phenylobacterium sp.
GCAGCGCCATCTCGCAGGAGAGCTGCGGCTCCAGGGCAAGCGCCTCGGCCCGGGTCAGCTCGACCATCCCCTCGACGTCGTTGACCCTGGCCTGCTCGAGCACCCCGGCGACCCGCTCCACCTCGTCCGCATTGGTGGCGACCACCAGCTTGCCGCAGCGGTCGTAGGCGACGTTGTGGGCGTCCAGGAAGGCGTAAAGCCGGCGGCGGCCCTCGACGCACAGCCGGGCCTTCAGCGAGCCGGTCGGATAATAGAGGCCGCCGTGGATCACCTCGGAATTGCGCGAGGAGACGCCCTGGCCGATGGCCGCGTCCTTCTCCAGCACCACCACCGACAGCCCGCGCCGGGCCAGCGCATGGCCGCAGGCGAGGCCCACCGCCCCGGCCCCGACCACCAGGGCGTCGAAATCGAAACTCTCCATCGCCTTGGGGCTTAGACGAACCGCCGGTCCGTGGAAACCCGAGCCCCTAGGCTCTGCCCTCCGGCCCGAAGATCAGCCGCACGGATTCGCGGAACAGCAGCACCTGGCGGGCGATGCAGTCGGCGTCGCGCAGCGCCTTGGCGAAGGTGACCCCGCCCGACGAAAGGGTCAGCACGGCGTCGGCCATCGCCGTCAGATCCACCTCGCGGCGCGGCGGATAGGCGGCGGCGATGTCTTCCAGCCAGGCCAGGAAGCGGGCCCGCCAGGCCAGGATGCCCGCCGCGTTCATCTGCATCATCTCGCGGTCGAACGACTGGTCCTGCGAGGTGACCGCGGCGATGAAGCAGCCGGGCATGTTGGTCAGGTGGTCGCGCATGTCCTCGGCGTACAGCTTCAAGAACACCAGGAAGCTGTGCAGCGGATCGTCGCTGAGCTCGCGGGCCCGCGCGGCCAGGGCGTCGAGGAACTGCTCGTTGTCGCTCTGGTGGCGCTCGAGCAGTTGGCGGGCGAGGTCGTTCTTGTCCCTGAAATGGTAGAAGAAGCCCGACTTGGTGATGCCGGCCGCCTCGACCAGCTCCTCGATGGAGGTGGCGGCGAACCCTTTCCGGATCACGGACTCGAAGGCGATGTCGAGGATGCGTTCGCGCGTCCGCTCGCCCTTGGACCGGGGCTCGGACTGCACCGGAAGTACAGTTTTGGTCGCGACATCGGTCGGCATGGGCCCCGTCTCGATGGCTGGATGAGCCGCAACTATCTCAGATAACGTCGAAATCGGGAACCGAGGAAAACAGACCATGCGCTCACTAGAGCGCAAACTGGCATGGACGTACCCCTCTTGGCCCAATCGAGGGAGATGAACCATGCAGTATCGTGACGTTTCAGGGACGATCGTTTCCGGCGCCAGCGCCAAGGCGGTGGAGGCCTTCGACGCGGCCGTCGAGAGCTTCCACTGCTATGCGGGTCCCGCGCCTCAGTTCCTGGAGGCGGCCATCGCCGACAGCCCCGACTTCGTGATGGCCCATGTCCTCAAGGCCTGGATGAACCTGGTGGGCGCCCCGCCCGAAACGCAGGCCGACGGGCTTTCCGCCTACCAGGCGGCCCTGCAGCTCGACGGCAACGACCGCGAGCGGGGACATGTGGCGGCCCTCTCGGCCCTGGTCGGCGGCGAGGTCCAGACCGCCAGCCGGATCCTGGAGGACGTGACCATCGTCCATCCGCGCGATGCGCTGGCGCTGCACTTCGGTCAGCTCTGCGACTACTTCACCGGCGATGCGCGAATGATGCGCGACCGGATCGCCCGAGCCCTGCCCCATTGGTCGCCGAGCCAGCCGGACTACCACGCCGTGCTGGGCCTGGCCGCCTTCGGGCTGGAGGAGTCCGGCGACTACGCCAGGGCCGAGGCCGCCGGCCGCCAGGCCGTCGAGCTGAACCCGCGCAACGGCTGGGCCTGGCACGCCGTCGCTCACGTGATGGAGATGCAGGACCGCCGCGAGGACGGGATCGCCTTCCTTCGCAGCGACACCCGCGCCTGGAGCGAGGAGAGCTTCTTCCAGGTCCACAACTGGTGGCACCTGGGCCTCTTCCACCTGGGCCTGGGCCAGGTGCAGGAGGTGCTCAACCTCTGGGACGGGCCGATCTACGGCGAGCCGTCCCGGGTGATGATGGACATGATCGACGCGGCGGCCATGCTCTGGCGGCTCAACCTGGCCGGCGTCGACGTGGGCGCCCGCTGGGACCGCATCGCCGACGTCTACGAGGCCAAGGCCCAGTTCGGCCGCTCGGCCTTCGACGACGCCCACGCGATGATGGCCTTCGTCTCCGCGAACCGGCGCGAGGGCGTCGAGGCGGTGCTGGCCGCCCAGAAGGCGGCGCTGTGCGGCCCCGGCGACAACGCCGAGGCGGTGCGCGTCGTCGGCCTGCCGGTGATCCAGGGCATCCAGGCCTACGGCGAGGGCGACTGGCGACGCTGCGTCGAGCTGCTGCGCGACGTGCGCAATCGGGCGTACCGGTTCGGCGGCAGCAACGCCCAGCGCGACCTGATCGACATCACCCTCATCGACGCCGCACGGCGCAGCGGCGAGACCAGCCTCGAGCGGGCCCTGCTCGCCGAGCGCGCCGCGGCCCAGCCGGTCGTCGCCCGCGAGAGCGGCGCGTTCAGCCGTGCGGCCTGACGTCCTCAGCCTCCCCGGACGTCGGGCGGCGCCGGGCTGGAGCCATAGCGCTCCGGTCCGGCTGCCGGCCGGCCATCTGCTGGCGGCCCTCGCAGCGGCCGGCCTGATGGCAACCACCAACGCCCCGGGCGGGCTGGACCCGCAGCTGGCCCTTCCCCTGGCGGTTCCCGGCGAGCGGGCCGGAGCGTGAGCTATTCACTCGGCTTGGCGAGGTAGGTGTCGACGTCGATCTCGTTCTCCCACTTGGCCACGGTGACGGCCACGGCGAGGTCGGAGGTGTTGTTGGCGACGGTGCGGGTCATGTCGAGCAGGCGGTCGAAGGGCAGCACGAAGCCGACCACCAGGGCCGTCTGTTCGGCGCTGACGCCGATGGTGGTCAGCACCGCGGCCAGCATGAACAGCGAGGCCGAAGGGATCGGGGCGGTGCCCACCGCCACCATCACTGTGGTCAGGCCCGCCAGCAGCAGCTGGGTGATGGTCAGGTCCACGCCGAAGGCCTGCACCGCGAACATGGTCAGAAGGCCGATGTAGAGGGCGGTGCCGTCCATCGAGACGGTGGTGCCGATCGGCAGGGCGGTGGAGGCGACGGTGTGCGAGACGCCGAGGTTCTTCTCCGCCACCCGCATGGCGACCGGCAGGGTCGCGGCCGACGAGGAGGTCGAGAAGGCGACCAGCACGGCATCCCAGATGTCCCGGAAGAAGGGTCGGGCCGGCAGGCCCGCGACCAGCCGGATCAGTCCCCCGTGGACGACCACGACCTGGATGAGGCATCCGAGCACCAGGGCCAGCGCCAGGTAGAAGACGTGGACGAAGACGGCGACCCCTTGCGTCCCGGCCACCCAGGCGATCAGCGCGAAGACGCCGAACGGGGCGGTCTCCATCACCACCCGGACGATGAACAGCATCACCTCGGCGCCGGCGTCGAACACCTTGCGCAG
>JAQVDF010000309.1 GCA_028698405.1 Phenylobacterium sp.
ACGTGGCTCGGACCCAAGGCCGGCCTGAAGCTCTGACCGTGCCGTTGCGCCACGCCCCATGGGAGGAGCACGCCGACTTCGCCATCGGCATGGCCCCGGTGGACGAGGCCGGCTGGCTCGAGGGCGGCGAGGCCGATCCGGCCGCCCGCAAGGACCCGCTGCTCGCCGCCCATCCCGACATCGTCTGGGCCGAGACGCCCGCCTCTCGGCCCACCCAGCAGGAGGCCCTGGCGCTGGTCGAGGCGGCCGTTGGGCGTGCGGCGGGACGGCCGGACCTGCCGCCGCTGCTGGCCGCCGCGCGGCTGGTCCCCGACGACCTGGTGCTGATGGAGAAACAGGCGGGCGAGTGGCGGCTGACCGCGCTGAGCCTGTGCGCCCCCACCTTCTTCTCGGCCGCGGAGGTGATCGGCCAGAGCCTGAAGGCCCTGCACGGGCCGGTGACCGGCTTCGAGACCCGCTTCCTGCGCCGGGTGGTGCGCATCTTCGACGGCCTGCGGCCGGGCGTGATACTGCAGCGGCGAAACTGGACCCTCGTCAACTCGGCCGAGCCCTTCGCTCCGGACGCTGCGCCGATCCGCGCGCGCATTGGAACGATCGCGCCCGAGGCGGCCGGCGATGCCCTGCACCTGAGGGTGGAGCGCCAGTCCCTGCGCCGGCTGCCGCAGACCGGCGCGGCGCTGTTCACCATCCGCGTGTGGCTGACGCCGCTGGCCGAGCTCTCGGACGATCCCGCGCGGCTCTCCGCCTTCGCGCAGGCCTGGCGGGGAGCCAGTCCCGAACTTCGGGCGTACAAGAAGCTCCACCTTTACGACGCGCTGGTGGAGACGTTTCTTCGCGCGGCGGGTGAATCCGGCGCCCAGGGGCGGCCGGCTTCGCCAAAGTAGGGCTTCAAAAGGACGAGTCCGAGATGCGCACCAGCTGGTTGATCCCCCTCGCCGCCCTGGCGCTGGCGAGCTGCCAGGCCCGCGAGCCGCAAGCCCCCGGCCGCCCGGGAAGCGTCGCCCCGGCCGCGCCGAGCGCCACCGCGCCGACGCCCCCGCCGCCGGCACTGGAGCCCGCGCCGCTGACCGCGGCCGCGCCGGCCTGCCCGCCGGCCGCCGCCCAACCCGCCTGTCCGCCCGCCGCCAGGCCTGCGGCTCGCAAGGTGCGGGTCGCCCGAAAGGCCGAGGCGCGGCCGCGGCAAGCCGTGCAGCGCCGCCAGGTGGTCAGCCGTGAGGTCGACATCCCCCCGTACGGCGGCTACCGCTACGAGGAGCTGCAGGACCGCGAAATCCAGCGCCGCTACGCCGAGCGCCGATACGAGGCCGAGCGCTGGAGCCGCGATGAGCGCGCCGAGCATCGCCACGCACATGCGCCGCCGGCGCCGCGCCATGAACACTTCGCGCACCGCAAGCCCGAGCCGCGCGTCGACGACCGCCGGGCCCCGCCGCGCTACGAGCGGCACGAAGAGTATCGTCGCGAGGACCGGTACGGCCGCCGCAGGGCCGAGGAGCCGCCCTTCGAGGCTCGCATCTACGGCGGCGTCCGGCGCTACGAGGATCGCTCCTACGAGGAACACGGCCGCTTCCGAGAGACCTATCGCGAGAGCTATCGCGAGGGCGGGGTCGCCCACCACGACGGCCACGCCGGCCGTGGGGCCTGCTGCGTGCCGGCCAGCGCCGAGGCGGCGGGCCGCGACGCCAACGGTTTCCTGACCTGGCCCGGCAAGGTGCCGGCCATTCCCTGAAGCGGGGCCGCGCACCGATCCGTGACGCCAAGCGGTCGCATTCGGGGGCTATAAGAAGCGGCGGGGGGCGATCCACGAGGTCTCGAAGACCGGGAGCGCCTGATGACGCAATTGATCACCGTAAAGCCGGTGCAGGGCGGCTGGAGCGTCGAGGCCGGCCTGAACGTCTACCCGCTGGTCTTTCTTTCGGGCGGCCAGGCCGAGCGCAAGGCGCGGCAGATCGCCGAGTTGGTCGCCGCCCAGGGCCACGACGCCGAGGTCAGGATTCACGACCGCCAGAGCGCCCAGGTCGGCGCTTTCCTATATAGGGCCAAGCTCAACCCTGCCGGTCCGGACCACGTCTCGTAATCCCAGCGGGACGGCAACCCGGGGAGGCGTGTAGAGGTTGCTGCTGCGAGACGGCGGACGCGCCGTCACGTGTTTTCATTTCAGCGCATAAGGAGACGGCCGTGGCCATCGAACTCCCCCCTCTGCCCTACGAACCGCACGAGCTGGAGCCGCATGTTTCGGCGGACACCCTGGGCTTCCACCACGGCAAGCACCACAAGGCCTACGTCGACCGCACCAACCAGCTGATCGCCGGCACCGACCTTGAGAACGCCGACCTCGAGACGGTCATCGTGCGGGCGCGGGAGAAGGGTGAACAGACCCTGCTGAACCAATCGGGCCAGGTCTGGAACCACAGCTTCTTCTGGCGCTGCATGACCCCTGAGAAGCTGCAGCCGGAAGGCCAGCTGGCCGAGCTGATCCAGCGCGACTTCGGCGGGATCGACGCCTTCAAGGACGCTTTCAAGAAGGAGGGCGTCGGCCACTTCGCCTCGGGCTGGGCCTGGCTGGTGCTGAAGGACGGCAAGCTGGTCGTCACCTCCTACCACGACGGCGACAGCCCGGTCGGCCGCGGGGTGACCCCGTTGCTCACCTGCGACGTGTGGGAGCACGCCTACTATCTGGACTACCAGAACGACCGGGGCGGCTTCCTCGACGCCTTCCTCAACAACCTGGTGAACTGGAAGTTCGCCGCCCGTCAGCTCGAGCAGGCTTCCGCCCAGCAGAGCGCCTGACGATTCGACCCTGCCCGGCTCCGGCCGGGCAGGGCCCTACCCCACCCACTCGGCGAGCACCTCGCCGGTCTCCGCCGATACGAAGGCCACCCGCTCGATCACCGCCGCGATCAGGCAAACCGGCGGCGCGCCGTTCGGCGCCTCGCAGCGGATCGCCGGCCCGGCCTCGAAGGGCGTCACCCGACCCGAAAGCACCAGATTGTAGGGCGCCGCGCCGGTCGGGGGCGGCGCCTTGCGCGTCACGCGATAGGGCCGGTCGCGCCGCTGGACGGCCCGCGAGCCGCCGGATTCGAAGAATACCACCAGCCCGACGTTGGGTTGAGGGGCCGCCTCGGTTTCGGCCTCGCCCTCGGACGCCGGCTCATCCGTCCCGCGCTCAGCCGTAGCCTGCTCGGCGTCCAGGTCTGCCGGGGCCGGCGCACGCGCGCAGACCGGCGAGGCGAGCGGCAGCGGGTCGATCCAGAACCCCTCGACCGCCTCGATCTGCCCCCCCTCGGCGGCGGAGGCGACCAGCGGCTCGTCGCGCCAGCTCTGCGGTCTCGCCGTCAGAGTCACTGCGCCCTGGACCGTGTCGTAGTTGTAGGTGAGATGGGCGCCCGACACCGCGCCCAGCGCCTCGGGGCACCGCACCGGCAGCACGACCTGGAAACGCTGGCCGGCGATGGCCGGCGCGCGCTCGCCCCCGACCGCGCTCAGCGGCGGAAGCAGGGCGGCC
>JAQVDF010000310.1 GCA_028698405.1 Phenylobacterium sp.
GTTCCCGCACCACGAGAACGAGCTCGCCCAGGGGGTCTGCGCCGGCCACAGCCGCGAGTACGCCCGCTACTGGATGCACAACGGCTTCCTCAACTTCGGCGACGAGAAGATGAGCAAGTCGCTGGGCAACGTGGTGCTGGTCCACGACCTGGTGGAGAAGGCGCCCGGCGAGGCGATCCGCTGGGCCCTGCTGGTCGGCCATTACCGCCAGCCGATGGAGTGGAGCGGCGAGCTGATCGAGCAGTCGAAGAAGTCGCTGGACCGGCTCTACGGCGCCCTGCGCCGCGCAGCCGACGTGACGCCCTCCACCGACCGGCCCTCGGACGCCTTCCTTGCGGCCCTGCACGACGACCTCAACACGCCGCAGGCCTTCGCCGAGCTGTTCGCCCTGGCCTCGGAGCTGGAGACCGGCGATGCGGCGGCCAGGGCCCGCGCCAAGGGCCAGCTGCTGGCCGCCGGCAGGATCGCCGGCTTCCTGCAGGGCGACGCCGAGGCCTGGTTCCAAGGCGGCGCCGACCCCGAGCTCAAGGCCAGGGTCGAGGCGCTGATCGCCGAGCGCGCCGAGGCCCGCGCCGCCAAGGACTGGCCCCGCGCCGACCGCATCCGCGACGAATTGGCCTCGTTGAATGTGGAGGTGATGGACGGCCCGGCAGGTGCGACCTGGCGGGTTCGCACCTAACTATCGGGAAAAGGACAAGGAGCCCGCCCCCACCATGGCCCTCGCGCCCCCCGTCAGCAGCCTGACCAACCGCAAGGCCGTGGCCGCCCAGATGAAGGCCACCGCCGGACCGATCCCGGTGAAGGTCGAGCACCGCATCGGCGTCCAGGCCCCCGCCGAGGTGATCTGGGATCTGGTCTACGACATCGAGGACTGGAAGCGCTGGAATCCGCTGCACCGCTGGGCCGAGGGCGAGATCCGCATCGGCGCGCGGCTGCTCACCTCCGAGGTGCTGCCCGGCCTGCCGGAGCGGCCCGCCACCTTCCAGGTGATGGAATGGGTGCCGCTCGAACAGCTGCATCTGCGCAACTCCGCGATGGGCGGCTTCGTGAAGTCGGTCCGCTACATCGAGATCGAACAGCTGGGCGAGGCGGCCTGCATCGTCTCCACCGGCGAGATCTTCGCCTCCGGCCTGCTGACCAGCCTCTACCTGCGCCAGACCCGCCGCCCCCTGCGCCTGGCCTTCACCGCCCACGGCGAAGCCCTCAAGGTCGAAGCCGAGTCCCGCTGGGGCGTTCGGCGCGGGGAATGACAGCGCCCCGCTCCCTCCCCGTGCAGGGGAGGGAAGCCTACCCCACCGTCGTCAGCAGCAGGTAGGGCGCGAGGACCGCGAGGCCGCCGACCAGCAGGGCCCAGACGGCCACGCGCATCACCTCGCGCCGACGGTTCGGCGAGTTGGCGAGGGTCCGGCGCCGGGCGGCGGCGGACTGAGCGGAGGCGGCGGGCGTAACGGCCGTCACGGCGGTGGTTCCTTCGGGTCTGATTCGCGCCCCAGCGGCGCGTGAACGATGAGATATGAGCGCGCCCCGCCTGTCTCAATCGGCGTTTTCGCAGACGAGGTCTGCAGACGTGCAAACAAAGAACATGTTGCCGAATAGCCACGCTTTTGTGGCGCTCGCGCGTCAGGGAAGCGGCGAGGCCGAAAGCCGCACGCGCCACAGCTCCGCGCGCTTCTTCAGCTCCGGCCCGATCGCCAGCGGCGAGGCGTCCTCGGGCAGCCGGTCGAGCTGTTCGAAGCGGAAGCTTGCTTCGCCGTGTTCGCGGAAGGCGGCCTGCAGGGAGGGGCTGGGATGGCCGCCCATCCGAAGCGCGAACCACAGCCCGTTCTGCTGGGTGTCGATGTGCCGGCTGGGGCCGACCCAGACCTCGCCGGTGGCCTCGCAGATCACCGCATAGACGCCGGCGATGGTCTTCCTATCCTTGTAGGCGGCGATCTTCGCCTTGCGGTCCTGGCGGTTCATCGACGGCCCCTTTTCACCCGGGTGATATAGCCACCGTTTTCATCCGGGTAAATGCGCCGGCGCCCCGACGCCGAAATGTCGGCCTGACGACGCAGTTTTTCGAAGAACTCCCGAAGAATTCATTTGGCGCATCGCCCCTCGGTACGTCGCGGAAATCACGGCGCCGTGATGTATTCGCGCCCGACGATTACTGCGCGACGTTTCGGCGCGGGCGCTCACGGTCTTGGGAGTTGTTCGCGACAGGTGTGATCACTACATCTGGAACAAGGTTAGAACACATCCGATCCAGGGAAAGGAGCTGGTAGAGGCAAGTGCTGGACACTCCTGTCGACATCATTCAAGCGACGGTCCAGCTCGAACAGCCGAGCGCGGAAGGTCAGCGCACGATCGGAACGGGCTTCCTGATCTCCGCCGCCTCGGCGGACGGGACGCCGACCATCGTGCTGGTCACCGCCAACCACGTGCTCGCCAAGATGCCGGCCGCCGAGGCCCGCATCGGCTACCGCTCCCTGGGCGCGGACGGGACCTGGCGCTACGCCCCCGCCCCGCTGAAGATCCGAGATCCCGACGGCCAGCCCCTGTGGACCCGCCATCCCGGCCAGGACGTTGCGGTGCTGAAGATCGTCGCCCCGCCCGAATACGCGCGCGCGGCCATCCCCTCCGGCTACCTGGCCCCCAAGACCGGCGGCGACCTCGCCCCCGGCGACGAGCTGATGGTGCTGGGCTTTCCGCGCGGGGTGGCGGCCAACAACGCGGGCTTCCCGATCCTGCGGTCCGGGCGGGTCGCCTCCTACCCGGTCTCGCCGGACGTTGCGCCCACCTTCCTGCTCGACTTCGCGGTCTTCCCCGGCAACTCCGGCGGGCCGGTGTTCATCACCTCGCACCTCAGCCGCGCGAGCTCGGCGCCCGGCAAGCCGCGCATCGCCGGCCTGCTGGTCCAGCAGGTGCAGCTTGAGGACGAGCGGCTGGAGATCGGCATCGTCACCCATGCCCGCTACATCCGCGAGACCATCGAGCTGGCCGCCGGCGCGCCCCAGCCGGGCGATAGCACGATGATCGCCCGGGCCGACCAGGCCGCCCCGGTGCGCACCGCCGCCGCCACGCCCCCGCCGGCGGTCGAGCCGGTCGAAGTGCGCGGCGCCCGCCCCGCGGCCGAGGGGCCCGAGCCGGTCCCTGCCTGGCGCCGGCCGTTCGTCACCCTCGGCGAAGGCGTCGCCAAGGTCCGCAAGGCCGCGGCCGGTCTGCTGCGCAAGGTGGGCGGCGGCCTCGCCGACTGGATCGATCCGGCCCCGGCCGTGCGCCGGACGGACGCGGCGGGCAGGGCCTGACCGCCGCCGATTAACATCCGGCTCCGCGGCCTCGCCAATGGCCGCCGGTTTGCGTCGGAGGGGGCCATGATCATCGACTTCGAGTGCGACACGCCGACGAGGCGGCGACCTCCAGGACAAGGCCATCTTCGGCTCTGGCTGGGGCGCCCAGGGCGTCCCGCTCCACCAGCTCGTCGCCGAGACCGCCGAGCCGCCGCTCAAGGACGGCG
>JAQVDF010000311.1 GCA_028698405.1 Phenylobacterium sp.
GAGGCCGCGCCCCGCCCGCATCCGAAGATCCCGAAGCCGGTCGACCTCTACGGCCGCGATCGGCGCAACTCGCTCGGCGTCGACCTTTCCATCGCCGCGGAGCGGGACCGGCTCGCCGCCGCCGTCGCGCGGCCTGCGCCGGTGGAGGCCGGACCGCTGGTGGGCGGGCGGCTGGTCAAAGCCGGCCCTGCGCAGACGCTGACCATCCCGGCCGATCCGGGCCTCGTGGTCGGCAGCGTGTCGGAAGCGACGAGCTCTGAGATCGACGCCGCCTTCGGCCTGGCCCGCGCGGCCCAGCCCGCCTGGGACGCGGCCGGCGGCCTGACCCGCGCCAAGGTGCTGCGGGCCATGGCCGACGCCCTGGAGGCCGAGCGCGAGCGGCTGATCGCGCTGTGCGTGCGCGAGGCCGGCAAGACCCTGCCCGACGCCGTCGCCGAGGTGCGCGAGGCGGCTGACTTCTGCCGCTACTACGCCCACCTCGCCCAGACCCGCATGGTCCCGGAGACGCTGAAGGGTCCCGCCGGCGAGAGCAACGTGCTGGAGCTGCACGGCCGTGGGGTGTTCGTCTGCATCAGCCCGTGGAACTTCCCCCTGGCCATCTTCACCGGCCAGATCGCCGCCGCCCTGGCGGCCGGCAACGCGGTGCTGGCCAAGCCCGCCGAGCAGACGCCGCTGATCGCCGCGGAGGCGGTGCGCCTGTTCCACGGCGCGGGGCTGCACCCGGACCTGCTGCATCTCCTGCCCGGCCGCGGCGAGAGCGTCGGCGCGGCGCTGATCGCCCATCCAGATTGCGACGGCGTCGCCTTCACCGGCGGCACCGAGACCGCCTGGTCCATCAACCGGACCCTGGCCGCCCGCCAGGGGCCGATCGTCCCGTTCATCGCCGAGACCGGCGGGCTGAACGGCATGTTCGTGGACACCACGGCCCTGCGCGAGCAGGTGATCGACGACGTCGTCCTCTCCGCCTTCGGCTCGGCCGGCCAGCGCTGCTCGGCGTTGCGGCTGCTGTTCCTGCCGAACGAGACGGCCGATTCGCTGATCGAGGGGATCGCCGGGGCGATGGACGCCCTGGCGGTGGGCGATCCGTCCGATCCCGCCACCGACGTCGGCCCGGTGATCGACGAGGAAGCGAGGTCGAACCTCGCCGCCCACCTGCAGCGCCTCGAGCGCGAGGCGAGGATCGTGCGTCGGCTGGCGGCGCCGGAGCGGGGAACCTTCTTCGGGCCGGTGTTGGCCGAGGTTCCGTCGGCCAGGTTCCTTACCCGTGAGGTGTTCGGGCCGATCCTGCACGTTGTCCGCTACGACCCGGCGCGGCTGGCCGAGGCGGCCGCCGACCTGGCCGCCAGCGGCTATGGCCTGACGCTCGGCGTGCATTCGCGAATCGAGGCCTTCGCCGAGGCGGTCCGCAGCCTGGTCCCGGCCGGCAACGTCTATGTGAACCGCTCGATCATCGGGGCGGTGGTCGGCGTGCAGCCGTTCGGCGGCGAAGGGCTGTCCGGCACCGGGCCCAAGGCCGGCGGACCCAACGCCCTCTCGCGCTACTGCCTGGAGCGGGCGATCAGCATCAACATCGCCGCCCAAGGGGGCGACCCGGCCCTGCTCAATCTCTAACGCCGCTCGCCAGCCTTCGGTGCGGAGAGCAGTTGCCGCAGAGCTTGAGTTGTGATCGCTTCTGTCGGCTTCCCGCCGGTTCGCGGGGCTGTTGAAGGAGCAACCAGATGGCCTACAAGTTCCAGATCAAGAAGGACAAACGCGGCGAGTTCCGGGTCAACTTCGTCGCCCCGAACGGCCAGATAATGTTCTCCACCGAGGGCTACACCTCGAAGAGCAGCGCCACCAACGCGATCGAGAGCATCAAGAAGAACGGCCCCGACGCCGTTGTGGAAGAAGTCGAGTAGCGCCGCGGCGCGCCGAGCACGCGCGCCCGCTCCGGGTAGGGAGACCCAGACATGAGCGGATTCCGGGAATTCATCGCGCGAGGCAACGTCCTCGATCTTGCCGTGGCCGTGATCATCGGCGCGGCCTTCGGGACGATCGTCTCCTCGTTGACCGACGACCTGATCATGCCGGCCGTGGGAGCCGTGTTCGGCGGACTCGATTTCTCGAACTACTTCGTCCGGCTGGGGCCGATCCCCGAGACCTTCACGGGCGATCCGAACAGCTACGCGGCGCTGAAGGCGGCGGGCGTGCCGATGCTGGGCTACGGCTCGTTCGTCACGGCCGTGGTCAACTTCCTGATCCTGGCTTTCGTGATCTACCAGTTCGTCCGCATCGCCAACCGCTTCAAGGCGCAGCCCGCCGCGCCCAGCGAAGAGCTGGCCGTGCTGAAGGAGATCCGCGACGAACTGAAGTCCAAGGGCGGAGCCTGACGCCGCCCAGAGGGCCACGAAGGCCATAGCTTAGCTTCGTCCGACGGCCCATTCTGGGCGGACCGATTCCCGCGCATCGATCCGCCCGGGCAGGTCGGCCGGGAGGGACGGATGACGGGGCACGCACGCTCGGGCGGTTTCGATACGATTCGCCTTTGCGCGGCGCTTCTCGTCTATCACAGCCACAGCTTCGCGCTGGCGGGGCGCCCGGAGCCGAGCGTGCCGGGCTACAGTCTCGGCGGCGTGGCCGTCATCGTCTTCTTCGCCATCAGCGGCTACTGGGTCACTCAGAGCGCCCTACAGAGGAGCTTCGGCGCCTATGCGATGGCGCGTGCGCTGCGCATCTTTCCTGGACTGGCGGTCAGCCTCGTCGCGGTGATCCTGGCGTGCGCGCTCGCCTCATCGATCCCGGTGAACGACTACCTCGTGCAGCCCGCCACCTGGCGGTACCTGCAGAACGCCTTCCCCTTCTTCCTGCCGGCGCTCGGCGAGATTCCCGGCGTCTTCGAAGACGGCGCCAACCACGCCGTGAACGGGTCGCTCTGGACGCTGCGCTACGAAGTCATGTGCTACGTGGCGCTGGGGCTCGCGGCGCTGTTCGGCCGCATGGGCGTTCGCCTCGTGATGATCGCCGCGGCGCTCTTCGGGGCCGGCGTGCTCGGAATGATGATCGCTGCGGGATCGACCGCGGTGGGCGACCATCACATCCGACTGCTGGACTACCTTCAGGTGCGCTGGATCGCGACCTTCGGCGCGGCCTTCGCCTTCGGCGCCTGGCTTCACGGCTTCGACGACCGGCGTCTGGCGCTGGCCATCGCGGGATCGGCGGCGGCGCTGGCCCTCACCTGGCGCGACCCGATTCTCGCGCCGGCGGCCGGCCTGTTCCTCTTCGGCTCGACGGCGATATGGCTGGGCCGCAAGCTGCACCTTGACCGCAGGATCACGCGCGGCCACGACCTGTCCTACGGGGTCTACATCTACGCCTTCCCCTGCCAGCAGTTGGCGGTGCGGCTCGTCGAGCCGGTCGGCGCGGCCGATTTCGCCGTGTACTACCTCACAGGCCTCGCCGGGACGGTGACGCTGGCCGGGCCCCCCTGGTGGCTGATCGA
>JAQVDF010000312.1 GCA_028698405.1 Phenylobacterium sp.
GGAGGTCTTCGCCGCCAG
The DNA here is from genome assembly GCA_028698405.1 of Phenylobacterium sp. GTDB lineage: Bacteria > Pseudomonadota > Alphaproteobacteria > Caulobacterales > Caulobacteraceae > Phenylobacterium. The sequence continues at coordinate 19 of JAQVDF010000312.1, forward strand.
CGGGACGTCTCTCAGCGACTGGCAGGCCCGCACCCGGCCGCTGCTCGCGCCCGGCAGCTGGCGCGGCGTCGTGCTCGACCCGCCGCGCGCGGCGCTCTACGCGCGCTGCGACGCGCGCCTGGAGGCGATGGTCAGGGAAGGCGCCCTGGAGGAGGTGCGCGCGCTGGTCGCCCGCGGCCTGTCGCCCGAGCTGCCGGCCATGAAGGCGGTGGGCGTGCGCGAGCTGGCCGAGCACCTGGCCGGGCGCGCCGGCCTCGCCGAGGCGCTGGCCGCCGCCCAGCGCGAGACCCGCCGCTACGTGAAGCGCCAGTCCACCTGGCTGAGGGGCCGGATGGACGGCTGGCCACGCATCACCGCCCTGGAGCCGGAGGCCCAGTGGGGGCAGTTTCTTGCCCTGAACCCCAGCTTGACGCCTTGACGGCGGCATGCGATGACCGCTCCAGCAGACTTGGAGAGAATTCTCGTGCGCGGGATGCTCGTAGTTTCGAGGCGACCGGTAACGGCCTGACATTCGTCGGGACCGAACACGGTCGCTTGCACCAGGCCCTTCGCGGGCCTTTTTTCATGCCCAGATTTCCCCGGACCAGCGCCATGACCGCCCATCAGACCATCGAAGCCGAAACCGACACCATGACCGGAGCCGAGATCGTGATCCGCGCGCTCCTGGATCAAGGTGTAGAGGTGCTCTTCGGCTATCCGGGCGGCGCGGTCCTGCCGATCTACGACGCCCTGTTCAACGAGCCGCGGCTGCGCCACGTCCTGGTTCGCCATGAACAGGGCGCAACCCACGCGGCCGAGGGCTACGCCCGCTCGACGGGCAAGCCGGGGGTCGTCCTGGTCACCTCCGGTCCGGGCGCGACCAACGCCATCACCGGCATCGTCGACGCGCTGATGGACTCCATCCCGATGATCGTCATCACCGGCCAGGTCGCCACCCACCTGATCGGCACCGACGCCTTCCAGGAATGCGACACCATCGGCATCACCCGTCCCTGCACCAAGCACAACTACCTGGTGAAGGACGTCGCCGACCTGCCGCGGATCATCCACGAGGCGTTCCACATCGCCACTCACGGCCGGCCCGGCCCGGTGGTCATCGACATTCCCAAGGACGTCCAGTTCGGCAAGGCCCGCTACCAGGGCCCGACCGAAGTGGTCCACGCCCACAACTACGCCCCGCGCACCCGCGGCGAGCCGGCCAGGATCGCCGAGGCGGTGGCGATGATCGCCTCCGCACGGCGGCCGATCCTCTACACCGGCGGCGGGGTCATCAACGCCGGTCCGAAGGCGGCGGCGGCGCTGCGCGAGTTCGCCGGCCTGCTGGGCGCGCCGGTCACCTCCACCCTGATGGGCCTGGGCGCCTTCCCGGCGTCCGATCCCAAGTGGCTGGGCATGGTCGGCATGCACGGGTCGTTCGAGGCCAACAACGCCATGCACGACTGCGACGTGATGATCGCCGTCGGCGCGCGCTTCGACGACCGCGTCACCGGCCGGCTGGACGCCTTCGCCCCCGGCTCGCGTAAGATCCACATCGACATCGACGCCAGCTCGATCGGCAAGAACGTGCGCGCCGATGTCGGCATCGTCGGCGACGCCGGCCAGGTGCTCGAGGACCTGATCGCCGCCTGGAAGAACCGCAATCTGTCCGTCGATGAGGGCGCGCTGGCGGACTGGTGGCGTCAGATCGACGGCTGGCGCGCGCGGCAGTCGTTCCGCTACCGGCCCGACGACAAGCTGATCAAGCCGCAGTACGCGATCCAGCGGCTCTACGAGCTGACCCGCGACAAGGACGTCTACGTCACCACCGAGGTCGGACAGCACCAGATGTGGGCGGCCCAGTTCTTCCACTTCGACGAGCCGAACCGGTGGATGACCTCCGGCGGGCTTGGAACCATGGGTTACGGCCTGCCGGCGGCGCTCGGCGTGCAGATCGCCCACCCGGACAGCCTGGTCATCGACATCGCCGGCGACGCCAGCGTGCAGATGACCATGCAGGAGATGTCGACGGCCGTTCAGCACGAGCTGCCGATCAAGATCTTCATCCTCAACAACGAATGGATGGGCATGGTGCGCCAGTGGCAGCAACTGCTGCACGGCGAGCGCTACTCCCACTCCTATTCGGACTCCCTGCCGGACTTCGTGAAGATGGCCGAGGCGTTCGGCTGCGTCGGCATCCGCGCCGAGAAGCCGGACCAGCTCGACGATGCTATCCGCGAGATGATCTCGGTGAACCGTCCGGTGCTGTTCGACTGCCGCGTCACCAAGGAAGAGAACTGCTTCCCGATGATCCCGTCGGGCAAGGCGCACAACGAGATGATCATGGCCGAAGAGGCCCGCGATCTCGGCTCGATCATCGATGACGCCGGCAAGCGCCTCGTCTAGGGCCGAGGAGCAAGAGCTCCCCGCCGCGTCGCCCGACTGGGCGGCGCGGCTCGCCGGCCGCATGGGTCGAGTCAAGGCCTCGGAGATCCGCGAGTTGCTCAAGCTCCTGGATCAGCCCGACATCCTGTCCTTCGCCGGTGGCATTCCCGACCCGGGCCTGTTCCCGCAAGGCGAGATCGCCGCCGCGCTGCAGGGCCAGCTCGCCGACCCGGCGCTCGCCGGCCAGGCGCTGCAGTACACGGTGAGCGAAGGCCTGCCGGCCCTGCGCCGCTGGATCGTCGAGCGGATGGCCCGCTGGGGGATCGAGTGCACCGAGGCCAATGTGCTGGTCACCGCCGGCTCGCAGCAGGCGCTCGACCTGATCGGCAAGCTGCTGATCTCGCCGGGCGATACGGTGCTGGTGGACCGGCCGACCTACCTGGGCGCGTTGCAGGCCTTCAACGCCTACGAGCCGACCTATGTGGACCGCGCCGAGGTCGAAACCCGCGCCTCGCCCGCGCTCGGCTACTTCGTGCCCGACTTCGCCAACCCGACGGGCAGGAGCCTGACGCTCGCCGAGCGGGAGGCGCTGATCGACCTCGCCCAGGCCCGCGACTTCGTGCTTGTCGAGGACGCCGCCTACCGCGAACTGCGCTTCGATGGTGAGGAGCGGGCGCCGCTGCTGGCCCTCGACGCCGCCCGCGCTGGGGGTATCGACCAGGCCCGCACCCTGCTCTGCGGCACCCTCTCCAAGACGCTGGCCCCGGCGCTCCGGATCGGCTGGATCTGCGGCCCGGCCGCGGCGATCGAGAAGCTGGTGCTGCTCAAGCAGGGCGCCGACCTGCACGTCTCGACGCTGAACCAGCTGGCGGCCTGCGGGGCGGTGCAGGAGGGCTACGACCAGCACCTGTCGCGCCTGCGCCTCGCCTACCGCGCCAAGGGCCAGGCGATGTGCGCGGCGCTTGCCCGCCACATGCCGGAAGGCGTGACCTGGACCGAGCCGGAAGGCGGCATGTTCGTCTGGCTGACCCTGCCAGAGGGAATCGACGGGGCCGCGCTGCTGGCCAAGGGCCTTTCCACCGAGCGCGTCGCCTTCGT
>JAQVDF010000313.1 GCA_028698405.1 Phenylobacterium sp.
GCTCTTCCGATCTGCTCGTGGCGCTGCCGGTCGAGACCGCTTCCAGGCGACCCTCCGAGCTTTCGGGCGGGCAGCGGCAGCGGGTGGGCATGGCGCGCGCCCTGGCAGCCGAGCCTTCGATCATGTTGATGGACGAGCCGTTCGGGGCGCTGGACCCGCTGACCCGTGACGCCCTGGGCGCCGACTACCGGGCGCTGCACGAGCGGCTGGGCCTGACCACCCTCATGGTGACCCACGACATCGGCGAGGCCGTGCTTCTGGCCGATCGCATCGTCGTGTTGAAGGCGGGCCGGCTGCTCGCCGCCGGGACCGCGGCCGAATTGCTGGCCAGCGCCGACCCCGACGTGCGCTTCCTGATCGAGGCGCCGCGCCGCCAGGCCGAGCGGCTGCGCGAGAGGTTGGCGCCATGAGCCCGCAGGTCCGCGCCGCCTTCGACCTGCTCCCCGAGTACCTGGCCTGGCACGTGCTGCTGAGCGCGGCGGCGCTGGCGCTCGGCGTCGCGGTGAGCCTGCCGCTGGCGGTCGCGGCGGCGAGGCGTCCGGCGCTGCGCTGGCCGCTGCTGGGCGGCGTGGGGGTGGTCCAGACCATCCCGAGCCTGGCGCTCCTGGCGCTGTTCTTCCCGCTGCTGCTGGCGCTCTCGGCGCTGAGCATTCAGGCGACGGGACGGGGCTTCTCGGCGCTGGGCTTCCTGCCCGCCCTGCTGGCGCTGACTCTCTATTCGATGCTGCCGGTCGTGCGGAACACCATCACCGGCCTGGCGGGCCTCGACCCGGCGGTGATCGAGGCGGCCGACGGGGTCGGCATGACGCCCGGCCAGCGGCTTCGGCTCGTCGAGTTGCCGCTGGCCGCGCCGGTGATCATGGCGGGCGTGCGGACCGCCGCAGTGTGGACCATCGGGGCCGCGACGCTTTCGACGCCGGTCGGCCAGACCAGCCTCGGCAACTACATCTTCGCCGGGCTGCAGACCGAGAACTGGGTGTTCGTGCTGTTCGGCTGCGCGGCTTCGGCGGCCCTGGCGCTGGCCGCCGACCAGCTCCTGGGCCTGATCGAGAAAGGCGCTGCGCGGCGCAGCCCCAGGATGGCCGCGGCCGGCGCGGCGGGCCTCGTGGCCGGCGTGTTGCTGGCCCTCCTTCCGCTCGCCTCCTTCGGCGGCCCGGCCGCCTATGTCGTCGGGGCCAAGAATTTTTCCGAGCAGTACATCCTGGCCGAGCTGATGGCCGGGCGCCTGGAGGCCGCCGGTGCGAACGTGCGCCGCAAGGAAGACCTGGGCTCGGCCATCGCCTACCGGGCGTTGGCCTCGGGCGAGATCGACGCCTACGTCGACTATTCCGGCACGCTGTGGGCCAACGTGCTCGGTCGCACCGACAACCCCGGCCGCGAGCAGGTGCTGGCCGAGCTCACCCGTGAGCTGAAGGCCCGCGACGGCGTGCTGGTGCTGGGCTCGCTGGGCTTCGAGAACGCTTACGCCCTGGCCATGCGGCAGGACCGGGCGCGGGCGCTGGGGATCGCCTCCATCGCCGACCTCTCCCGTCACGCCCCGCAGCTCGTCATGGGCGCCGACCTCGAGTTCTTCTCGCGGCCGGAATGGAAGGCGGTGGAGAACGCCTACGGCTTGCGCTTCAGGGCCAGGCGCACCTTCCAGCCGACTTTCATGTACCGGGCTCTGGCGCGCGATGCGGACGTCATCAGCGCCTTCTCCTCCGACGGGCGGATCGCCGCCGACCGGCTGGTGGTGCTGACCGATCCCAGGGGCGCGCTGCCGCCGTACGATGCGGTGATCCTGATCTCGCCCAGACGGACGGGCGACCGGCGGCTGCTCGAAGCCCTGCGTCCGCTCGTCGGGGCCATCCCGGTCGAGGCGATGCGCGAGGCGAACTTCCGCGTCGACCGCGACCGGGACAAGGCCACCCCCGCCGAGGCCGCCGAGGCCCTGTCGGCGAAGCTGGGGCTGTGAGGGCGGGGCGTTAACGAAGGTAGCTGTTCGTTAACCATGTTGGGCGAGCTTCGGAGCCGACACGCCCGAGTATCCACACTGCAGTGCGCAAGAGGCTTTCATGAACGGCGCCGAGGTTCTGGACGTCGGCAGAGACGCGATCTGGCTGACCATCCAGCTCTCGGCGCCGGTGCTCATCGTGGGCCTGATCGTGGGGGTGGCCGTCGGCCTCTTCCAGGCGCTCACCCAGATCCAGGAGGCGACCCTCGTCTATGCCCCGAAGATCGTGGCGATCTTCGTGTCCCTGCTGCTGTTTCTGCCGCTGATGGGGGCGCTGATGAGCGGCTTCATGCGACAGATCGCGGCGCGCATCGCCGGCATGTGAGGGGCCCTCCGGGCCATGGAATCCTACGCTGCAGCCGGCCAGGTCTGGGCCGCCGGGCTGATCTTCGCCCGGGTCGGCGCCCTGTTGATGGTGATTCCGGGCGTCGGCGAGCAATCGGTCCCGCCCCGTATCCGGCTGTCCTTCTCGCTGCTGTTCGCGCTGATGCTCTATCCGGTGCTGGCCCCGTCGATGCCGGCGCTGCCCGGCAGCGTCGGCAGCCTGGCTGCGCAGGTGATCAAGGAGATCGCCATCGGGCTGGTGATCGGGACCATCCTGCGCATCTTCATGGCCGCCCTGGCGACCGCGGGCGAGGTGGTCTCGCTTCAGACCACCCTGTCGTTCGCGCAGACCGCCAGCCCCAACCAGGCCCAGCCGACCGCCTCGCTGTCCACCTTCCTGGGGCTTCTGGGCCTGGTGCTGATCATGACCAGCGACCTGCACCACATGTTCATCTCGGCGATGGTCCGGTCCTACGCGCTGTTCCCGCTGGTCAAGCCGCTGCCCATCGCCGATTCGGCTCAGCTCGCCATCCGGACGGTGGGCGACAGCTTCGCGCTGGGAATCCAGCTCGCAGCGCCGGTGCTGGTGTTCAGCCTGGTGTTCAACGTGGCCACCGGCCTCGTCGGCCGGGTCATGCCCCAGTTCCCGGTGTTCTTCGTCGCCAGCCCGATCATCGTGCTGCTCGGCCTGTCGATCTTCGCCCTCAGCCTGGGCGCGATTGGGCTCGTCTGGGTGGACCGCTACCGCCAGCTCGCGGACGTCTTCGTGTGACCCATGGCTGAGGAAAACGAAGGCGCATCCCGGACAGAAGAGCCGACACCGCACAAGCTCCAGAAGGCGCGGGAGAAGGGCGACGTCGTCAAGTCGCAGGACCTCGCCCCGCTGGCGGCGCTGCTGGCGGCGGCCGGCGTCATGGCCGGGTTGGGCGGCCACCTCTCGCGCGACCTGGCGATCGGCCTGAGGGGGGTCGTGGCCAACGCCGGGACCATCTCGCTGGAAGGCGGAGGGGGCGTGCAGCTGCTGGCCCAGGTCACGCGGCTGGGGGCGCCCGTGCTGCTGGCGGTGCTGGCCACCGCGGCGGCGGCCGGCGTGGCGGCCGACCTCGCCCAGCACGGCTTCATGTTCACGCCCGAGAAGCTGAAGTTCGACTTCAAG
>JAQVDF010000314.1 GCA_028698405.1 Phenylobacterium sp.
TCTTCGAGCGCTACTGGGCCACGCCCTACGCGCGGGCCACGCCCGACTGGCGCAACGTATCCTTCTCGTCCGGCAAGTCCTGGGGCGGGACCATGGTCGGGCGCGCCTACACGCAGGGGCTCCTGAAGCTGGACGACCTCGCCGACCGCTACCACCCCTCGGCGGTCTCCGGGCTGAAGCCGGAGGTCACCATCCGGCACATGCTGACCATGACCTCGGGCGGCACCCTGAACGTCAAGCCGAGCTCCAAACCGCCGCGGCGGCTCGACGATCCGACCCCGCCCGGGCCCGGCGCGGAATACGAGTGGCAGGAGGTGGGCGAGAAGGGCTCGCCGCCGGGCTACGGTGTCTCCATCCCGGCGGGGACGGTCTTCTACTACGACGGCGCCGTGGCCGATCACCTGGCCAACGTGATCGCCAAGGTCAGCGGCATGACCAGCCACCGCTACATAATGACCGAGGTGGTCGCTCCGATGGGCTGCGAGACCCTGATCTACCAGCCGGAGGGGATCGACAAGGCCGGGAACATCCGGCTGGGCGGCTCGATCCTGATGTCCTGCCGGGACCTGGCGCGCCTCGGCCAGCTCTACCTGAACGCCGGACGCTGGGACGGACGCCAGCTGATCGCGGCCGACTACATCGCCGAGGCGATCAGCCCCTCGCCGCTGAACCCGTCCTACGGCTTCCTCTGGTGGCTGAACGCGGCCGGCCGGGTGCCGAACGCGCCGCGCTCGATGTACATGGCCGCAGGCGCCCTGGGGCAGTACTGCTTCGTGCTGCCCGAGCAGGGGATGGTGGTCGCCACCATGGGCTTCGGCGCCAACTCGCTGACCGCCGCCCAGGCCTTCGACGCCCTCGGCCCCGCGCTGCCCGGACTGTCCGCATGACCCCCACCCGCAGGGAGGCGCTCGGCGCATCGGCGCTGGCGCTCGCCGCCATGACGACCACCCCGACCTCCGCGACGTCGCAGTCCGCCCAGCCGGCGGGTCCCGCCGCGCCCACCCCGGCGGTGACCGGCCCGCTCAGCCGCTTCATCGCCGGCGCACAGGGCCTGGCGATCGACGAGGAGACGCTGGACCTCGGGCGTCGGCACATCCTCGACACCCTGGCTTCGGCGGTGGCCTGCCGCGACCTCGAACCCTCGGTGCTGGCCCGGCGCTTCGCCCTCGACCAGTCCGGCGACGCCCGCAAGAGCGCCGTGACCATCCTGGCGACCCGCGAGAAGGCGGCGATGATCGACGCGGTCTTCGCCTCGGCGATGACCGCGCACGGGGCGGAGATCAACGACTTCATTCCCTCGGCCCTGGTGCAGCCGGGCCCCGCCATCGTCAGCGCCGCCATCGCCCTGGCCGAGCAGCGTCGGCTGTCCGGCAAGGCGGTGCTGAAGGCGGTGATCGTCGGCTACGAGATCGCCGGTCGCCTGCCAAAGGCGCTGGGCCGGGGCAACCTGGTCCGCTCGGGTCTCGCCAACCACGGGATCGCGCCGACCTTCGGCGTCGCCGCCTGCGCCGCCGCTTTGATCGGCCTGCCGGAGGACCGCATCGGCGACGTGCTCACCTACTGCTCGCAGCAGGCCTCCGGCTCCTGGCAGTGGATGATCGACGTCGAGCACGTGGAGAAGTCCTTCGTGTTCGCCGGCATGGGCGCGCGGGCGGGGCTGCAGGCGGCGCTGTTCGTCGAGCACGGCTTCCGCGGCGTGCGCGAGAACCTCGACCAGCCGACCGGCTTCATGAACCAGGGCATGTTCACCGGCCCGAACAGCGACCTCGACCGCGCCTCCCTGGTCGAGCGGCTCGGCGAGCGCTGGGAAATGCCGCTGACCGCCTACAAGAAGTACCCTACTGGCGGGCCGACCCAGCCGGCGGTCGAGGGGCTGCTGCGCCTGTTGCCGGAGCTGGACAAGGACCGGATCTCCTCGGTGCGGATCGAGATGCCGGGGCGCTGGCAGGCGTTCCGCGACGCGGCCATGCCGGCGCTCAACCTGCGCTACCTGACCGCCATCATCCTGATCGACCGCAAGCTCGACTTCGTCTCGGCCCAGTCGCTGGAGCGGATGCATGGCGATGCGCAGGTGAAGGCGCTGATGGCCAAGGTCGACGTCGCCCACGATCCGGCCCAGGAAGCCGGCCCCGGCCAGGAGCGGGTGGAGTCGGCTCGGGTGATCGTCACCGACCTCGACGGGACGCGGCGCGAGGCGTTCGTGCCCTACGTCACCGGCTTCCCGTCCCACCCGATGTCCAAGGCCGAGGCGGAGGAGAAGGCGCGAGGGCTGCTGACGCCCACGCTCGGCCGCGAGCGGACCGAGGCGCTGATCCGCCAGGTCTGGGACCTCGACAACATGCCGAACGCGGGCGATCTGTCCGCGATGATCGCGACCTGAGGCGCGAGTCGACGGCGAGGGACGCGTGGACACCACGGTAGCCAAGGGGCTGGCGGTTCTGGAGGCGCTGGCGCGCGCCGACGGCCCCGTCCGACTGGCCGACCTGGCCCAGCAACTCGGGCTGCAGAAATCCAACGTCCACCGCCTGCTGCAGACTCTGGTCGCGCTTGGCTTCGCGGCCCAGGAGCCCGGCACCAGCCGCTACCTGCCGACCCTGAAGCTTTGGGAACTGGGCGTGGGCGTCTTGCAGGCCCACCCGGCCCGCCGGGCCGCCGCGCCGTTCCTGCAGGAGCTGCACCGGGCGACCGCCGAGACCGTCAGCCTGACGGTGCTGGACGGGGACGAGGTGCTCTACCTGGAGAAGCTGCTCTCGCCGCGGCCGCTGCGTTTCTCCACCCGGCCGGGCTCGCGCGCGCCCGCGGCGATGACCGCCTCCGGCAAGGCCATGCTCGCCCAGCTGGACGATCCGCGGCCGATGCTGGAGCGGAGCACGGCGAAGTGGAGCCAGGCCCGGGACCTCGACGTCGAGGCCCTGCTGGCCGAGCTGGAACAGGTCCGACGCGAGGGCTACGCGGTCTCGGAGGGCGGCTGGACGCCGGGTCTCGTGGGCATCGCCGCGGCGATCCCCGCGGGCGAGGGGCCGCAGGCGGCGATCACCGTCTCCGGGCCCATCGAGCGCATCTCCGAGGCCAAACGGGAGCAGATCGTCGAGGCGGTGCTGAACGCCTGCGCCCGGATCGGCGAGGCCAGCGGGCCGCTCTGACGCGTGACGGGACCTTGGCTGCGGAGCCGGTTCGGCGTAAAGGAGACGGATCCAACCCGAGGATGCCGCCGTGACGCGCGCCGCGCTGCACACCGCCGCCACCATGATGATTACCACCGGCCATACCGGACGGGGGCGATCGCGCGCGGGCTGACAACCCAGGACAGATCGAAGGACTTCAACCCCGCTCCGGCCAGGAGACGGGGTTTTTCAATGCCTTTTTCTCCGGCCGGGCCAAGTCAGAGGAAGGCAACCGATGTCTCATAATCCGCCGCTCGAGGAGATCGCCCAGGCGACCCGGGCCTTCGTGCGCGCGCTTGCGCCCGAAC
>JAQVDF010000315.1 GCA_028698405.1 Phenylobacterium sp.
GTGCGCACCACCCGCCCGCGCTCGTCCTTGATCGCCTCGACGGCGGAATAGACCCACTGGTGCGGCCCGTCCGGCTGCAACAGCTTGTAGATCTGCCGGAACGGCTCGCCGTAACGCACGTGCCGCTCCCAGGCGGCCATGGCCGCCTCGCGGTGTTGGGGATGCACCGTGCGCCAGATGTCGTGCGAGAGGACCTCGTAGGTGGTGTCGGCGACCACTCCCTCGTCGCCGGCCGCGCTCAGCTGGCGACGCTTGTAGTCCATCTCCCACATGCGCAGCTCGCCGATCTCCAGGGCCAGCTTCAGCCGCTCCTCGCTGCGCCGGGATTCCTCCAGAGCCTCGCCCATACGGGTGACGTCGACGGTCATGATCAGCACGCCGCCGACGGCGTCCTCACCGGTCCGCCAGGGATTGACCTCGACCCGCACCCAGCGGGTCGAGCCGTCGGGGGCCAGGATCTTCAGCCGGTCGCGGTGGACGCTGCGGCCCGCGAGGCAGGCCTCGTAAGCGCGCGCCCAGCGGCGGGTGTCGGGGAAGGCCTCGAACAACGGCCGACCGATCATCGCCTCGGCCGGCTGGTGCATCCGCCAGCGGGGGCTGGCCTGGATGATGTTGAGGTCGCGGTCGGTCATGCACATCGCAACCGGCGAGGCGGCGACGAAGCCGGCGATCACCCGCTCGGCATGGCCCGCCGCGCGGGCCAGGTCGCGTTCGGTCACGTAGCGGTCGCACTCGTCGGCGGCGAGCGCGGCCAGGTCGGCCAGGTTCTCGGCGATCGCCGGATCGTAGGCGCGCGGATCGCGATCGGCCACCGCCACCGCGCCGATCCGCTCGCCGCTGGGCAGGACGATCGGCGCGCAGGCGTAGAAGCGTATGTGCGGAGGTCCGACGACGTAGGGGTGGTCGCGCCAGCTCGGATCGGCCCGACAATCCTCAATCCAGAGGGCGTCGCCGCCGATCGCCGCGGCGGCCGAGATCGAGCGCTCGATGGGCAGGACACGACTCGGCGTGACGGTCGCCCCCGAGTGCCAGGTGCGTCCATCGCCGGCGATCACCACGTCGCCGCCGGCGGCTCCGGCCTGACGCATCGCCAGACGTGCGATCCGCGCCAGCTTCGGTCGCAAGGCCTCCAGGTCGAGCTTCTCGAGCGCCGCCAGGCGTTCGAGGTCGCGCGCGCCCGCGCCCAGGCTGTCCGGCATCGCTCCCCCCCTATTTTGATACGAGGTTCGCCGAACGGCGTTAAGGATAGGTTGGGCCGCTACTCAGAGTAGCCGGATCTCCCGCAGCCGTTGCTGCAGGAAGGCGTCGGCGGTGATCGGTTCGGGATAGCGGTCGGGCCGGTCGGGCCCCGCGCATCCCGGCAGGGTCTCGATCAGGTGGTCGGGGTTGTAGTGCAGGAAGAACGGCGTCGAGTAGCGCGGCGCCGAGCGCCGTTCGGGCGGCGGATTGACCACCCGGTGGGTGGTCGAGGGCAGCACGTGGTTGGTCGCCCGCTGCAGCATGTCGCCGATGTTGACGACGAGAGAGCCGGGGGCCGGGTTGATCGGCAGCCAGCGGCCGTCGCGGTCCAGCACCTCCAGGCCCGCCTCCTCGGCGCCCAGCAGCAGGGTGATGACGTTGATGTCCTCGTGCGCGCCGGCCCGGATGTGCGGCCCGTCGAACGGCGCGGGCGGGTAGTGCAGCAGCCGCAGGATGGAATTGCCGTCGCTCACCTGCGGGGCGAAGACGCCGCGCTCCAGGCCGAGGTGGGCGGCGATGGCCTCCAGGAGCCGCCGGCCCATGGCGTCCAGCGCCCCATAGAGCCAGCCGACCGCTTCTCGGAACGCCGGAACCTCGGACGGCCAGACGTTCGGCGGCATCAGGGCCTCGTAGCGGTGGCCGGGAGCGAGCTCGCGTCCGACGTGCCAGAACTCCTTGAGGTCGTAGTGGGCCGCGCCCTTGGCGGTCTCGACGCCGAACGGGGTGTAGCCGCGCTGATGGCCGGGGCCGGTGACGTAGGCCCGCTTGACCTCTTCCGGCAGGGCGAAGAAGGCCTTGGCGGCGGCCAGCGCCGCGTCGATGCGGTCCTGCGGCAGGCCGTGGTCGGCCACCACCGCGAAGCCGTAGCGCTCGAACGAGCGGCCGAGGTCCCCGGCGAAGGCCTCGAAATCGGAAGCGAATCGCGTGAACGAGACCGGCTCGATCGCCGACGGGACGGGAACCGAACCTTGACCGTTGGCCGCCCGAGGGACCCCTAGCGGAGAAGCTTCATGCGTCACTGGATCAGCCTTGCGTCCTGCCTCGCGGGGGCGGCGGCGCTGGCCGCCTGCACCACCGTCGACCCCTATACCGGCGAAACCGTCCGCAGCAACGCGCGAACCGGCGCGCTGGTCGGGGCAGGGGCCGGCGCCCTTCTCGGCTACCTGACCAACACCAACAAGAGCGAGGAAGGCCGCACCAACGCGCTGCTGGGCGCGGGCGTCGGGGCGCTCGCCGGGGCCGGGGTCGGCGCCTACATGGACCGCCAGCAGGCCGAACTGCGCCGCGAGCTGGCCGGCACCGGCGTCGACGTGGCCCGCGAGGGCGACAACATCCGCCTCAACATGCCCGGCGACGTGACCTTCGACTTCAATCAGACCGCCATCAAGCCGCAGTTCGTGCCGGTGCTGGACGACGTGGCGCGAGTGCTGAACCAGTATCCTTCGACCACAGTGGATATCGTCGGCCACGCCGACTCGGTGGGCTCGGACGACTACAACCTCGACCTGTCGCGCCGCCGCGCGGCGGCCGTCGCCGACTTCCTGGTGCAGCGCGGGCGGGTGCTGCCCGATCGGCTGTTCGTCGACGGCCAGGGCGAGCGCTACCCCATCGCCTCCAACGACACCGAGGCGGGTCGGGCGCAGAACCGGCGCGTGGAGATCATCCTGCGGCCCTTCAAGGGCTGAGCCGTTGGGCGGGGGCCGCGGCTTCGGGCGGCGGCTCCTCGTCCTCGTGGCGCATCCGCGCCATCTCGGCGCGCAGCAGCCGGTCCATGGTCTCGCGCTGGTCGCGGGTCTGGCGCCAGCCGGTTGAACAGCGCCACGTCCTGTTCGCGGAACAGGTTGGCCGCGCGCGTCGCCCGCCGCTCGGAGAAGCCCAGCCGCTGTAGCGCTCGTCGGCCGACCGCCAGTCCGCCCTCGAACACCTCCCGCTCGACCTCGTCGGCCCCGCTGCGCACCAGCTGGTAGGCATGGCGGCGGTCCCAGGCGCGAGCCAGGATGGCCAGGTTGGGAAACACCGCGCGGGCGGTCCCGACGATCTCCACCGTCTTGTCCGGATCGTCCACCGCCACGATCAGCAGCCGCGCTCTGGTCGCGCCGGCCGAGCGCAGCAGGTCCAGCCGGCTGGCGTCGCCGTAGTAGACCGGCGGCCGAACTTCCTCAGCAGGTCGATCTGTTCGACGCTGGAATCCAGCGTCACCACGTTGAAGCCGTTCAGCAGCAGCAGG
>JAQVDF010000316.1 GCA_028698405.1 Phenylobacterium sp.
CAGCTGGGCGGCCTGGGCGAGTATGGCGCGGGCGTGCTTGAGCAGGGTGCGGCCGGCCGGCGTCGGAGTCACCCCCTGTCGCGAGCGGACCAGCAGCGGCGCGCCCAGCGCCGCCTCCATGTTGCGGATGCGCGTCGAGGCGGCGGCCAAGGCCAGGGCGCTGCGCTCGGCGCCCCTGGTGATCGCGCCGGCCTCGACCACGTCGCAGAACAATCTCAGGTCGGTGATGTCGAACCGCATCCTTCGCCTTTCACGAAGGACAGCTACAGGAGATACGCATTGCATCAAAGCGGTAGCGGACGGAACTTCGCAGCCTGCGAAGGAGCGCCCCGCTGCGCGCCCGCGTGCGCGCCGGCTCGGCGGCCTTCGTTGACTCGGCAACGACGGGCTCTAAAAGCGGAGCCGGTTCAGGGCTTCGGCGAGGGATGCAACCATGACGGACGCCACCAGAGGGCCGCGGGAACGCCCGCTGTCGCCGCACGTGCAGGTGTGGCGCTGGCATGTGACGATGGCGACCTCGATCCTGCACCGCGTCAGCGGGGTCGGCCTTTATGTCGGCGCGCTGATGCTCGCCGGCTGGGCCGTGTCGCTGGCCAGGGGGCCCGAGGCCTACGCCGGCTTCAAGGCGGCGCTGGGCTCGCCGATCGGCCAGGTGATCCTGTTCCTGCTGACCGCCGGGGTCTTCTACCACCTGGCCAACGGCATCCGGCACCTGGTGTGGGACACCGGCCGGGGCTTCGGGCTGAAGAGCGCCAATTCCAGCGCCTGGTTCGTGCTGTTCTTCACCGCTGCGGCGACCCTGGTGCTGTGGGGCGCCTACCTGATGGGGATGATCTGATGCCCAGCTATCGCACGCCCTTGTCGCGCGCCCGGGGCCTCGGCGCCGCCGGCCACGGGGTCGGCCACTGGATCGGCGAGCGGGTCAGCGCCGTCGCCCTCGTGCCGCTGGTGCTGTGGCTGGTGTTCAGCTTCGTGCGGCTCGCGCACGCCGACCACGCCGAGGCGGTGGCCTGGCTGCGGGACAATCCGCTCAACCCCGTGCTGCTGACGCTCCTCGCGGCGGTCAGCTTCTGGCACATGCACGACGGCATGCGGGTGGTCGTCGAGGACTACATCGAGAAGGTCTCGACCAAGGCCACGCTGCTGATCCTCAACCTGTTCGTCTGCGTGCTCGCCGGCGGCCTGGCCGTCTTCTCCATCCTGCAAGTCGCTCTGGGAGGCCAGTAGGGCCGTGGCCGCATATCAATTCATCGACCACAAGTTCGACGTCGTCGTCGTCGGCGCCGGCGGTTCGGGCCTGCGCGCGGCGCTGGGCTGCGCCCAGGCGGGGCTGAAGACCGCCTGCATCTCCAAGGTGTTTCCGACCCGCTCGCACACCGTCGCCGCGCAAGGCGGCATCTCCGCCAGCCTGGGGAACATGGGCGAGGACGACTGGCGCTGGCACATGTACGACACCGTCAAGGGGTCGGACTGGCTGGGCGACCAGGACGCCATCGAATACCTGTGCCGCAACGCTCCGGCCGCGGTCTACGAGCTCGAGCACTGGGGCGTGCCCTTCTCGCGCACCGAGGATGGCAAGATCTACCAGCGCGCCTTCGGCGGCATGACCCGCAACTTCGGCGAGGCGCCGATCCAGCGCACCTGCGCCGCGGCCGACCGCACCGGCCACGCCATGCTGCACACCATGTACGGGCAGAGCCTGGCGCACGACACCGAGTTCTTCATCGAGTACTTCGCCCTCGACCTGATCATGGACGAGGGCGTCTGCCGGGGCGTCACCGCCTGGAAGCTCGACGACGGCACCCTGCACCGCTTCCAGGCCCAGCTGGTCATCCTGGCGACCGGCGGCTACGGCCGGGCCTTCTTCAGCTGCACCAGCGCCCACACCTGCACCGGCGACGGCAACGGCATGGTGCTGCGCGCGGGCCTGCCGCTGCAGGACATGGAGTTCGTGCAGTTCCACCCGACCGGGATCTACGGCGCCGGCTGCCTGATCACCGAGGGCGCCAGAGGCGAAGGCGGTTACCTCACCAACTCCGAGGGCGAGCGGTTCATGGAGCGCTATGCGCCGAGCGTGAAGGACCTCGCCCCGCGCGACATGGTCAGCCGGGCCATGACCATCGAGATCCGCGAGGGAAGGGGCGTCGGCCCGAACAAGGACCACATCTTCCTGCACCTGAACCACCTGGATCCGGCGGTGCTGGCCCAGCGGCTGCCGGGGATCTCGGAAAGCGCCAAGATCTTCGCCGGGGTGGACGTCACCAAGGAGCCGATCCCGGTGCTGCCGACCGTCCACTACAACATGGGCGGGATCCCGACGAACTTCTATTCCGAGGTGGTCACCCGCGACGCCGGCGACCCCGACAAGGTGGTGCCCGGCCTGATGGCCGTGGGCGAGGCGGCCTGCGTGTCCGTGCACGGCGCCAACCGCCTTGGCTCCAACAGCCTGATCGACCTCGTGGTGTTCGGCCGCTCGGCGGCCCTGCGCGCGGCCGACATCCTCAAGCCCAGCGCCACCCAGCCGGAGCTGAAGCCGCAGCATACCGAGGCGCACCTCGACCGCTTCGACAAGTTCCGCCACGCCAACGGCTCCATCTCCACCGCCGCACTGCGGCTCGAGATGCAGCGGGCGATGCAAGAGGACGCGGCGGTGTTCCGCACCGGCGAGAGCCTGGCCTCGGGCGTCAAGCGCCTGCAGGCGGTGCACGAGAAGCGGCCGGAGCTGAAGGTCACCGACCGGGGCCTCATCTGGAACACCGACCTGATGGAGACCCTGGAGTTCGACAACCTGATCGGCCAGGCGGTCGTGACCGTGAACGGCGCGCTGAACCGCACCGAGAGCCGCGGGGCGCACGCCCGCGAGGACTATGCGGACCGCGACGACGAGAACTGGATGAAGCACACGCTCGCCTGGTTCGACGACACTACCGGCAAGGTGCGCCTGGACGACCGTCCGGTGCACAGCTTCACCATGACCAACGACATCGCCTACATCCCGCCGAAGGCGCGGGTGTACTGATCCCCGGAAGGCGCTCCTGAGATGGTCCAGCTTACGCTTCCCCAGAACTCCAAGGTCCAGAAGGGCAAGCACTTCCCCGCGCCGGCCGGCGCCAAGCGGGTGAAGACCTTCCGAATCTACCGCTACGATCCGGAAGGCGTGGAGAACCCGCGCTGGGACACCTACGACGTCGATCTCGACGCCGTCGGGCCGATGGTCCTGGACGTGCTGCTCTACATCAAGAACAACATGGACCCGACGCTGGCCTTCCGCCGGTCGTGCCGGGAAGGCGTGTGCGGCTCCTGCTCGATGAACGTCGGCGGCCGCAACACCCTGGCGTGCACCCACGGCTGGGAGGAGGTCCCGGGCAAGGACGTGCAGATCAGTCCGCTGCCGCACATGCCGGTGGTCAAGGACCTGGTCCCCGACCTGACCATGTTCTACGCCCAGTACAGCTCGATCGA
>JAQVDF010000317.1 GCA_028698405.1 Phenylobacterium sp.
CGGCGCCCTGGCGGTTCCGCGCGGCGACGAGGTGGTCCCGGTGATCAACCGGCTGGCGGAGCGCTTCGACCACGTCGTGCTCACCCAGGACTGGCACCCACCTGGCCATAGCTCTTTCGCCTCGTCCCATCCCGGGCGGGCGCCCTACGAGACAATAGAGCTGTCCTACGGTCGCCAGACGCTGTGGCCGGACCATTGCGTGCAAGGCGCGCCCGGCGCGGACTTCCACCCGGAGCTCGCGGCGACCAAGGCCGAGCTCGTGCTGCGCAAGGGCTTCCATAAGGCGATCGATTCCTATTCCGCCTTCTTTGAGAACGACCGCAACACCGCCACCGGTCTTGCGGGCTACCTGCGCGAGCGCGGCTTCACCCGCATCTTCCTGGCGGGCTTGGCCTTCGATTACTGCGTCCTGTGGTCGGCCGAGGACGCTTGGCGACTCGGCTTCCAGACGGTGGTGATCGACGACGCCTGCCGGGCGCTGGACATCCACGGGTCGGAGGCCGAGGCGCGGCGGCGGTTGGCGCAGGCCAGCATCGAGGTCCTCGCCGCCACCGAGCTGGAGCCGGCCTGATGCGCTCGATGCTGTTCGCCCTTTCGGCGACGGAGCGCCTGGGGCCGGGCGCTGGCCTCCGAGCTCGGGGCGCTGAAGGATGCGGGCGGGCGCGGGTGATGGCCTTTACCGCCCACGGCCTGTTCGTGTCTGGCGCCGAGGCGGCGCTGGCCGAGGAGGCGCTGGAGCGGGTCGTCGTCACGGACTCCGTGCCGGCGTTCCGGCTCGCCGATCCGGCGGTGCTGGAGAAGGTGGAGGTTCTCAGCGCCGCACCGCTGCTCGCAGAAGGCGTGCGCCGACTGATCACCGGCGCGGAGACGACCGATCTTCTCGCCTATTGAGCAGGACGGTCAGCCGCACCGCGTCGCGGCGCGCGAGGGCCAGATAGGCGCGGGCCTTCCACGGCCATTTCTCGGGCGTGCGGGGTTCGGGATCCAGAAGGTGGGCGATGGAAAGCCTCGCCCGCAGCATCGCCTGGTGCGCCCGGTAGAAGAGGTAGAGGGCCGGATCGGCCGGCTCGCCCAACCGCCGGACGACGCCGCGGGCGATCCGCCGTCCGATGTCGGGGCGGCCGAGCGCGCGGCACTCCAGGTCGAGGTAAGCCAGCTCCTGCAGCGGGTCGATGGCCCGCAGGGCACGGCTGAACTCCAGACGGTCGATCAGCAACACCCGCGCCTCCAGGCAGACGTGCTCGGGCCGCAGGTCCCCGTGGCAGTCGAGAATGCGGCCGGCCGTCACCCTCCCGAGGATCAGGCCGGGCCGAGCCCGCACGACCCTCTGCAGGGCGGCGTCGACGAACCTGACCTGCCCCGCCGGCATGCCGAGCCGCGGAGTCATCAGGATCCGCCGATTGAAAGCGAGTTGCTCGCGCCAATGCTTGAGGTGGCCGTCCGGCCGTACTGAAACCCGGGCTGCACGGCGGTAGAAGTCCGCGATGGCGGCCACTAGCCGCGTCGTCTCGGCCGCTTCCGGCCCGCCGGCGGCGATGCGGGCCTCGAGCATGGTGGACGGGTCCAGCCGGCGCATCACCACCAGCCAGTCGACCGCCTCGCCGGCACCGCCCAGCGCCAGCGCCCCGTCCCGCAGCACCAGGGGCTCAACGCCAAGGTAGACGCCCGGAGCGCTTGCCCGATTGATCGACGCCTCCATCCGGCACGCCTGCGCCCGGCGCGCCAGGGTCGAGAAGTCGAGATAGGAGAACCGCACCGGCTTCTTGAGCTTGTAGACGCGGTCCCCCGCGAAGAAGACCGATGACATGTGGGTCATGCGCGCCGCGACCTCGCCCGGCGGCAGGCCGTAGGTCTCGGCGCGCCTGAGGACGGCGACCTTCTCCGCCAGTGACGGCGCAGGCGCGGTCGTGACGGAGGGCTGGCCCATCGGAAGAAGTTCCCTCGCCGGTTCCCGAAAATCGTTGATCGATCGCAATGCCGGGGCTCCATCCGGCGCGCAGGCTCTTCACCATCGCACAGGAGACGCGTCATGGATGACCGCACGCTGCGTGACATCGTCTTGAACAAGCTGACCGTGTTCAACCACCGGGCCTCCAACGTAGCCGTGGCGGTGGAGAGCGGGGTCGTCAGCCTCTACGGCGAGGTTCCCACCAACAGCAACCGGCTGGCGCTGGAGGCGACCTGCCTGCAGATCCCCGGCGTGCGGGCGGTAGTGCAGCACCTGCGCATCCGCCCAGCCGAGCCGCAGACGGACGACCGGCGGGTCGCGCTGGACGCCGTCGCGATGCTCGACGGCCTAAAAGACCTTAAGGACTGCCGGATCGGCCTGGTGGTCGCCGACGGCGTCATCACCCTGAGGGGCGAGACCGAGACCGAACACCAGCGCATCGTCGCCGAGCAGTGCCTGCGCGACGTGGCCGGCGTCGCCAACGTGCACAACCTGCTGGCGTTGCGGCTGCACGTCGCCAAAGGCGATCTCGTCGCCTGGGTGCGCGAGGCGATCGCCGGCCAGGATCTGCCGATCCGCGAGTTCGCGGTCGAGCCCATCGACGGGCGCGGCGTGCGGCTGCTCGGCCGGACGGACAGCTGGTTCGCCATGGATGCGGCCGAGCGCGCGGCCTGGTCGGCGCCCGGCGTACGCACGGTGGAAAACCTGATCGAACTGCTCGACACCGCCGTCGACCCCGAGGCGGAATGGAGCGGCATGCCAGAGGCCTGAGGCCTCAGCGGGCGTCGAGGAGCTTCTCGATCGACAGACGCCGCAGGACGTCCTGCAGGTTGAGCACGCCTACCAGCTCGCCGTCGTCCACCACCGTTAGATAGGTCGAGCCGGTCTGGCGCATCTGCTTGAGGGCGTCGGCCAGGCTGGCGTGCGAGGCCACCACCGGGAGCCGCTCCGGCGGCACGCAGACCTTGCGGATCGGGGTGGAGGCCCAGTCCTCTCGCGGGACCCCGCCGAGCTGCTCGGGCGCGATGGCGCCGATCCAGCGGCCGTCCGCAATCACCGGGAAGAAGGCGTGACGGGAACGTAGCAGCGTTTCGGCCACGAACCGGTCCACAGAGGCGTCGCCGGACGCCGTCTCGATCTCACGGGCCATCAGCTCGCTGACCTTCAGCGGCTCCAGCATCTCTCCGGCGCCGGCCTCGGCGCGCGTGCTGACCGCCATCCAGCGGACGAAGGCGCCGATGAGGATCCACCACAGCCCTTGGGCGAGACCGCCCTGCAGGGCGAACAGCAGGCCCGCACCCATCAGTGCCAGACCGAACCACTCGCCGGTGCGGGCGGCGATCTCGGTCGCGCGGCGGGGGTTCCTCGTGCGCATCCAGATGACCGCCCGCAGCACCCGTCCGCCGTCCAGCGGGAAGGCCGGAATCATGTTGAAGATCGCCAGGGTGAGATTGAGGCTGGCGAGGAAGGCCAGCGCCCCGACCATCTCCCGCCCCGCGCCCAGCGCCTCCAGC
>JAQVDF010000318.1 GCA_028698405.1 Phenylobacterium sp.
GCTGCTGCACCGTCCGGTTCACGTGCACGATGGACAGACCCAGGGCGTCGGCCAGGGTTTCCTGGGTCAGCGGCATCGGCAGATGCTGGTCGTCGGCGAGACCGACGCGGGCCAACCGCTCGCGCAGCTCCAGCAGCAGGTGCGCCGTGCGCTCGTAGGCGCTGAGCTTGCCGAGGCGGACGATGTGGTCGAGCAGCAGGCGCTCCTCCTCGTCGCGGATGGCCTCGAAGCCTTCGGTGAGGCCGGCGTGCAGCAGGGAGTCCTCGGCCGCCTCGAACAGCGCGGAGGCTTCGGCGGTCTCGACTGGCGTCAGGGCGGCGAGCCCGGCGTGGCGGCGCCGGCGGCCCTCCAGAGGATCGCCGGGCAGCAGGAACCCGAAGATCTGCCGGGAGCCGTCGTCCAGCGTGCGTCGCCGGGCGACCCAACCGGAGACCAGGATCCGCTGGCCGGGCACGTCGCTGCCGACCGGCGCGGTCTCCAGCCGACGCGAGGTCGTCTCGATCAGCTCGAGGTCGCTTCTGGACAATGCGGCGGCTCCACCGAGCCGCATAGCCATCAGTTCGGCGGCGCGCGTCGCGCGTCCCGTCATTCGATCGCCGATCATCGCCCCTCCGCTTCAGCGGCTGCGCAGTTCCGACAGAAAAATCCCGACCGTGGGATCGGTTCCGCGAGCGACCGTGTGGATAACCCGGGCCGCGGGGGAACCGCCCGGAGGGGCCGACGTTCGGGCACTGGGTCGGGGTGCGTCCGCCGAAATCTCCCACCCCCCGGATCTTGCGGCGGCCGCCCGTTGCGCACCGGGCCCGGTAACCTTCGGCGGCCTGGGCTACCGGGTGCTGACGAAATCGATTACGCGGCCATAGGGCTCGGGCCGCCGGCTTTGGTGTGGGCTCGGCATGTCCTTGAGAAGTTTGTGGCTGTCAGGGGGGAGAAGCCCTGAGGCCACCTGGGGTTCCTATGGCGCCGCCTGGGGCACGAAGGTCTCCAGACGCACGGCGTAGGCCGCCATCTCGCCGGGCCCTAGCAGCGCCATGCCGGTGTCGAGGCCTTCCGGCCAGACCGGACTGTAGGGGTCGGCGAGGTTGAACTGCGGCTCCAGCACCACGAAGGCCTTGCCCGGCGGGGCGTAGACCTGGACCGCCTTCACGAGCGGCGAGGGCGAGGAGATGCGGAGGCCGTAGCCGGCGACCGGGTCTGTCACCTCGCAGACGACATTTCCGGCTGCGTCGCGCTCGAGATCGGTGAAGCAGTCGTCGAGGTACAGGTCGCCAAGCGCACGCGCGGTGCGGAAATCGAACGGCCCGCCGGCCACCGGCTCGATCCGTCCCGTGGGCAGCACCTCGTCGTAGTTGTTGGCCGGCGCCCTGGCGCGCGCCGGCAGGCGCAGCTGTGCTTCCGATCGCCGGCCGCTCGGCAGATTGAAATAGGGATGCCAGCCGACGCCGAGGGGCAGGGGCTCTGCGCCGATGTTGGTTGTCTCGACGTCGAGCTCCAGCGCGCCGCCCACGAGCCGGTAGCAGATACGGACGTCCGCCCTGCCGGGCCAGCGGCCGTCGAAATCGCCCATGGCCAGATGCGCGACAACCTCGGCCGGCGTCGGTCGGGTCACGTCGCTGGCCGTCGCATCGAGGATCAGGCCGTGCATGGCGTACTGGCGCGCGCCGGGCGCCTTGCCGCCCCAGTTGCGGGGCAGGCGTGCGCGGCGGCCGGCGACGACCGCCTTGATCTCGCGGCGGCCGGCCACGTCGGTCCCGGTGATCCGGTTGGCGTAGGGGAGCAGGAAGGCGCCGCCCATCGAGAAGGCCGCCGAGCCCGCGAAGTCGTCCGCTCCGCCGTCCAGCCGGCGAGCGGTCTCCTCCAGCGGCGGCGCGGTCAGGGCGTCGATCTCGCCGAGTGCCGAATGGCGCACTCTCGCCTGCAGCAGCATCATCCCCCGGCCGGGCAGCACGCTGGCTTCGACGAAGCCGGAGGCGGCGTCGTGATCCTGCAGGGTGACGACGGGGACGCCGCCGATCCGCAGCTCCTGGCTCATTCCGCCTCCCGCCGCGGCTACGACTGGCTGGCGACCTCGTGGAAGCGCAGTTGCCGGGCCTCGGCCTGCAGCCGGCGGATGGTCGGCTCCTGCATCTCGGCCGGCGGCACGACCGGCACGGTGAGGCAGATGCTCTCGGCCGGCAGCACATCGCGCCAGTCGGCGATCAACTGCTTGTAGCAGCGGCCCACCGGCCGGACGTTGCGGTTCATGTCGTAGAGGCCGACCGGATGGATGTTGCCGTTCGGCTCCCGCAGAGCGCTGTCCCAGTCGGTCTGGTCGGTCAGCGAGTACCAGGTGAAGCCGACGGTCGGCACCCCGTCGTTGCGCACCCGCAGCACGTTGGCCCACTGCTTCCACAGCCAGTTGACCGCTTCGTCGCCGTTGGGTCCTTCGACGATGTTGGTTTCGGTGTGCATCACCGGCAACCGGTAGCGGGCGTGGTACTGCCGGGTGATCTCCGAGTAGCCGAAGATCTCGCCGGAGGCCCGGTGCGAGCCGTCCGCCGAGACCCGGTGCTCGTTGGTCCAGTAATAGTCGTTGCCCAGGATGCAGTGGTGGCGCAGGCGGTTCGACAGGAAGTAGTGGTACTCTTCCCGCGTCATGCCGTTGTCCATCAGGTACTCGTACATCTCCGAGTCCACCCGGTGGCCGTAGTTGAGGTCCAGCGACAGGAAGCGCCTGGAGTTCTCGATTTCGGCAGGCTTGATGGCCGCAGGGATCTCGGCGTGGAAGTACTCGCTGGACTCGCTCTGGATGAAGATCGCGTCGGGGCGGACCTCGAGGATCGCCTTCATCGCCTCGACATTGGCCTTCACGATGTTCTTCAGCGCGTTGACGAAGGTCCTGTCGGTGGTGCCTTCCTCGTTCCACCAGCCGAACTTGGCGGAGAACTGGGCGCAGATGAACATCTCGTTGACCGGGGTGTAGAGCTGCACCCACGGGAAGCGGCGCGCGAACGCCCCGGCGTACTTGCCGAGATGCTCGGCGAAGTCGGGGTTCTGGAAGTCGCCGATCCAGTCCGGCACGCCGAAGTGGCAGAGGTCGACGATCGGCACGACGTTGCGTCGGAACAGCTCGCCGAAGGTCAGATCGGCGAACTCCCAATCGTAGCGCTCGGGCCCGATCAGGGTCGTGTGGATCGGCGGCCCGTAGCGCAGGAAGTGGATGCCGAGCTCGTCCAGCAGGTCGAAATCCGTGCGCCAGTGCCGGTAGTGGCCGCAGGACTCCATCTGGTCGACACGGATCGTGCCGCCCTTGATCTTGGGGATGGAGTTCTCGATCCCCGTCGCGAACATGAAGGCGGAAATGGCGCGTCCCTCCGATCAACCGCGACCGACTACGGCCCCAAGGCCCTAGAACGGCGCCGGAGCCTCGGAGGTTCACGCGCGCGTGGCCGAGTCCCGTCCGGGAGGGAGCGGGCG
>JAQVDF010000319.1 GCA_028698405.1 Phenylobacterium sp.
GGCGTCCAGCTTGCCGGCCAGCAGGGCCGCCAGGGCGGCGCAGCCGCCGGGCTCGACCACCAGCTTGAGCGTCGAGAAGGCCGTGCGCATCGCCTCGGCGACCTCGGCGTCGCTCACCGCGGCTATCCCGGAGACGTTCGCCTGGACGATCGGGAAGGTGAGCTCGCCGGGCGCGGGGCTTTCCAGGGCGTCGCATAGCGTGCGTCGCTGCGGCGTCACCGCGATGCGCTTCCCTGCGGCGAGCGAGCGGCGGGTGTCGTCGTAGCCCTCCGGCTCGGCGCCGACGATCTCGGTGTGCGGCGACAGCGTCTTGATGGCGATGGAGGAGCCGGCGATCAGCCCGCCGCCGCCGACCGGGCAGGCGACCAGGTCGAGCCGTTCGCCCATCGCCTCGGCCTGGCGCACCAGCTCCAGCCCGACCGTGCCCTGGCCGGCGATCACCTGTTCGTCGTCGAAGGCCGGCACGATGACCGCGCCACGCTCTTCGGCGAGCTCGGCGGCGATCGCCTCGCGGCTCTCGGTCATGCGGTCGTAAAAGCGGACCTCGGCGCCATAGCCCCTGGTGGCCGCCACCTTCACGCCCGGGGCGTCCGAGGGCATGACGATCACCGCGGGCATGCCGAGCAGCCGCGCCGCCAGCGCCACGCCCTGGGCGTGGTTGCCCGAGGAGAAGGCGACGACCCCGCGCTTGCGCGCCGCCGGCGAGAGCTGAACCAGCCGGTTGTAGGCCCCGCGGAACTTGAAGGCCCCGACCCGCTGCAGGGTCTCGGGCTTGATCAGCACCCTGGCGCCCGCCTGCTCGTCGAGCGCGGGGCTGTGCACCAACGGGGTATGGACCGCCTGGCCTTCCAGGCGTGCGGCGGCGGCGCCGATGTCGACGAAGGTGACGCTCACCGGGCCGGCGTCCGGTTGGCCTGGACTGGGGCGCAGGTCATGTCCCGGGTCTTAGCCTGCCCCGTGGGGCTTGACGAGGCGCCCCCGGACGACCAAAAGGGCGCCGCCGTGCGGGCCTGGCCCCGGCTACAACCGATCTCCGTCCCCCCGCCGAGCGCCTGTCGAAGGGCGGGTTGGACTTAGCCCGGCAGGCGGAGAGATCGTATCTATGGGTAACGTCACCGTCATCGGCGGCCAGTGGGGCGACGAAGGCAAGGGCAAGGTCATCGACTGGCTCGCCAATCGGGCCGAAGTCGTGGTCCGCTTCCAGGGCGGCAACAACGCCGGCCACACCATTGTCGTCGGCAACTCCACCTACAAGCTGTCGCTGCTGCCCTCCGGGGTGGTGCAGGGCAAGCTGTCGATCATCGGCAACGGGGTGGTGGTCGATCCCTGGGCCCTGCTCGACGAGATCGAGCGGGCCAAGGCCCAGGGGCTGGCGCTCTCGCCCGAGGTGCTGGTCGTCGCCGACAACGCTACCATCGTTCTGCCGCTGCACCGCGACCTGGACGCCGCCCGCGAGGCGCGCGCCGGGGCGGCCAAGATCGGCACCACCGGCCGCGGCATCGGCCCGGCCTACGAGGACAAGGTCGGCCGCCGGGCGATCCGCTTCGCAGACCTCGCGGACCGCGAGGCGCTCGAGGTCAAGATCGAGCGGCTGCTGGCCCACCACGGGGCGCTGCGCGCGGGCCTCGGCCTGCCGCCGGTGACGCCGGACGAACTCCTGGCCCAGCTCGGCGAGATCGCGCCCAAGGTGCTGCCCTACGTGAAGCCGGCCTGGCGGATCCTCGGCCAGGCGGTGAAGGACGGAAAGCGGGTGCTGTTCGAGGGCGCCCAGGCGACCCTGCTCGACGTCGACCACGGCACCTATCCGTACGTGACCTCGTCCAACACCGTCGCCGGCCAGGCGGCGGCAGGGGCGGGCGTCGGCCCCTCGGCCGGCGGCTACGTGCTGGGGATCGTCAAGGCCTACACCACCCGGGTGGGCGAGGGCCCGTTCCCGACCGAACTGCACGACGAGGTCGGCGAACTGATCGGCGCGCGCGGCCACGAGTTCGGCACCGTGACCGGGCGCAAGCGGCGCTGCGGATGGTTCGACGCGGTGCTGGTGCGCCAGTCGATCGCGGTCGGCGGCGTGCAGGGCGTGGTGCTGACCAAGCTGGACGTGCTGGACGGCTTCGACACCCTGAAGGTCTGCACCGGCTATCGCCTGCGCGGGGAGACCATCGACTACTTCCCCGCCGGTCTGAAGGACCAGGCGGCCTGCGAGCCGATCTATGAGGAGCTGGAAGGCTGGCGCGAGGCGACCCACGGCGCCCGCTCGTGGAAGGACCTGCCGGCCCAGGCGGTCAAGTACGTCCGCCGGATCGAGGAGCTGGTCGGCGCGCCGGTGGTGCTGCTCTCCACCAGCCCGGACCGCGACGACACCATCGTCATGCGCGATCCCTTCCAGGACTGACGCGAAAAACGGGCAGTCCTCGCCGCGGGTGACGAGCCCGTCCGGCGCTGACGGATCGTTTACCCTGTTGGCGCGACCCTGCCTGCTGCGAAAGTGGGAGAACGGGGGCGTATGTTCGGCGCAGACAAGAAGATCATCCAGCGCGTCTCGCCAGCGCTGCAGCGGGTGCTGATCATCGATCCGCAACCGGCCAGCGCGCGGCTGCTGACCGAGACGCTGCGCAACTTCTTCCCCTGCCAGGTGTGGATCGCCTCCACGCGCGAGAAGGCGGTCGAGCTGCTGCAGGCGGCCATGCCCCAACTGGTCTTCGTCGAGCTGTCCGGTCCGGGGATCGATGGCATCGAGCTCACCCGGCAGCTGCGCCGCTCCGAGCTGCCGTGCCGCAAGGTCCCGGTGATCGTCACCACGGCGAGCGCCACCGCCCAGTCGATCCTGGCCGCGCGCGACGCCGGGGCCCACGAGTTCCTGCGCAAACCCTTCACCTCCAAGGACCTGCTTCGGCGGCTGGAGGCTGTCGCGTTGAAACCGCGAGCCTGGGTAGAGGCGGTGGCCTACGTCGGGCCGGACCGCCGACGGTTCAATTCGGCGGAATACGCCGGCCGACGCAAGCGCAAGACCGACCTCAGCGAGACGCCCGAAGCGGCCAAGGTGGCCCAGGCGTTCAAGATCCTCAACGCGGCTGCGATGGCGATGACCGGCGACCCGCACCAGGCCCTGCGCTCGATGCGGGCGCAGGCCGAGGACCTGCACCAGGCGGCGGTGGCGCTGAAGGACCTGCGGCTGGCCCGCGCGGCCAACGAGCTGCGCACCTACCTGGCGGGCGTGAAGACGATTTCGGCCGAGAACATCCAGGCGCTCTCGGCCGTCGTCGGCGAACTGCTCAAGCTGGCGCCGCCCGAAGCGACGCCCCGGGCGGCGATGCAGGCGGCCTAGGGCTAGGGTCCGGACTCATTTGGCCCAGTAGCTGACGATGGCTGCGATGAGCACGCCGGCGAGGAAGTTGTCGGCGAGCTTGTCGTAGCGTGTCGCGACGCGGCGGTAGTCCTTCAGCCGGGCCCAGAG
>JAQVDF010000320.1 GCA_028698405.1 Phenylobacterium sp.
GCCATGACAGGCGATGCACATGCCGCCCATCGGAATCGGGCGCATCCAATGCAACACGCCGTCCGCGACGCGCCGGGCCTCCATGCCCTGCCAGACTTCGCCAGCCGCATGCCGCGCCTCGAACGCCGCCAGCGTCTCGCGCTCCCAGGGCGACGGCGCGTTCGCGGGATTTCGCACCTTCAGCGCCGTCCGCTCGATGTCGACGCGCTCCTGCGTCTCGATCTCAGCGGCGATGGCCGGCGCGCGAACCTTGCAGACATTAACGGCGGCCCTCGGCCCGCCCTCCTGGAGCGCCGCGATCAGTTCGGCGTTGAGGCGAGTGAAGAGGGTGTCGGCGGCGGCGCGCGCCCGGGCCTCGGCGGCCGCCAACTCCGCCGCGGACGGCGCGGGCGTCTCACCGGAGCGCGCCAGACGCGTATCGGCGCAGGCTGCGACCGTCAGGCAGAGCCCGCCCAGCAGGATCGACTTCGGCAGCCGCATCGATCATCCTCTCTACTGGCCAGCAGGTTGACCGCCGCTATGCTTCGCCCATGCCTTCCGCGGGTTGCGGCGCGGCTCCGGCGCGGACCTTGGCCTCGATCCGCCGCCCGACATCGGCGTCGATGCTCTTCCAGTATTCGAAGGCGCGGCCCAGCACGGGCTCACGCACCCCGCCCAAGAGGCTGCCGGCCACGGTTTCGACCAGCTGCTCACGCTGGGCCTCGTTGAAGACGTCGCGCACGAGCGTGCCGGCCTGCGAGAAGTCATCGTCGCCGGCCCGAAGCGTGTAAGCGCTGCGGACCATGGCGCCGTCCGCTTCCCAACCGTCTGCGACCGGGCCCGTTTCGTCAGCCCAACTGCGCCCACCACTGTTAGGGGCATAGACCGGCGCGTTTCCGCTGTGGTGATAGGTCATGTGGCCGTCGAACATGTAGGTGTTCACGGGGACCTTCGGCCGATTGACCGGCAGCTGGTGGAAGTTGACGCCGATCCTGTTGCGCTGGGCGTCGTTGTAGGCGAAGGCCCGGCCCAGCAGCATCTTGTCCGGCGACAGGCCGATGCCCGGCACCGTGTTGCCGGGCGAGAACGCCGCCTGTTCGATCTGGGCGAAGAAGTTCTCCGGATTGCGGTTCAGCGTCATCACGCCGACCTTGATCAGCGGATAGTCTGCATGCGGCCAGGTCTTGGTCAGGTCAAAGGGGTTGATCCTGTAGGTCTTGGCATCCTCGTAGGGCATCACCTGCACCGAAAGCACCCAGCGCGGATAATCGCCTCGCCTGATCGCCTCGAACAGGTCGCGGCGGTGGAAGTCGGCGTCCTCGCCCGACGTCCGGGCGGCCTCGGCGTTGCTGAGGTGCGCCAAGCCCTGCTGGGTGTGGAAGTGGTACTTGACCCAGAATCTCTCGCCCGCGGCGTTGATCCACATGTAGGTGTGCGAGCCGTAGCCGTTCATATTGCGCCACGTCATAGGCAGACCGCGCTCGCCCATCAGGTAGGTTACCTGGTGAGCGGACTCCGGATTGCTGGTCCAGAAGTCCCACTGCATGTGATTGTCACGCAGGCCGCAGTCCGGCAGCCGCTTCTGGCTGCGAATGAAGTGCGGAAACTTCATGGTGTCGCGGATGAAGAAGACGGGGGTGTTGTTACCGACCAGGTCGTAGTTGCCTTCGTCAGTATAGAATTTCAGCGAGAACCCGCGCACGTCGCGCCAAGTGTCGGGGCTGCCGGCCTCGCCGGCCACGGTGGAGAAGCGCGCCAGCATGTCAGTGGTCGCGCCCTTCTGGAACAGGGCGGCCTTGGTGTAGGCAGAGACATCCTCGGTCGTCCGGAACACGCCGAAGGCGCCTGAACCCTTCGCGTGCGGCTGACGCTCCGGAACCTTCTCGCGGTTGAAGTGCGCCATCTGCTCCAGGAAATGCACGTCGTGAAGCAGGATGGGACCGTCGGCGCCGACAGTGAGCGAGTTGCGATCGCTGGGCGCCGGCGCGCCCGTGCTCATGGTAGAGCCGGTATTCTGGTCGCTCATCATTCCCTCCGGTCTCGCCCCATGACAGCATCCCGCGCGCGTTGACATGGGTCAATCCCAGTCCCAGAGCGGAACTTGCCCGCTACGGCGCCTACCCTGGACAATACGATCCGCGTCCACTGCTGCTCTGCCCGCACAGCAGCTGCGACAGCACCGTCAGCCAACTTGCGGAAGAGGTCCCGTCCCTCACCAAGATCAACTGGAATTCGACCCAGATGAACCAGCGGCTGCCCATCCCTCTCCGGGCCGCCCGGAAGGTCGGCGAGGTGCTGAAGTCAAGTGAAAGACGGTCAAGCCGAGCGCAGCGACCATCGTAGATACATCTAGCGGTCTGGCCCGCTGGGCCAGGGTCCTGGTCACGGTTGGACTAGCCTGGACCAATTAATTGCTGCACAAAGAAGCCTTCGGTGAGCAGCTCCGGTCCTTGACTGATGCGAGCAGTCGACCTTGCGTCGCTATTGCGAGCCGCACAGTACGAACTCAGCCTCGTCCACGTTGGCGTCCCCGAGGCGGGCAAGAAGCGGTCGTTACCGATGATGTCGAGACAACGATGAGTTCTCCACCCAAGACCCGGCTGTCGATCGATCCGTCGGAAGCCGAGGACATCCGGCGGCGAGTCCGGAACGCCAGTGCGGAGTCGCTCGGCCCGGCGAGCGCCTTGGCGACGCTGGAGCATGCCGAGGGGCTGGTGGACCTGCTGAGCGATCCGGCGGTGTCGGGCCCGATCTACGACCTGCCGCGGCCGATCGACCTTGCGAACATCTCGGCCTGGATCGAACAGGCCCTGGAGGAGCGTTCGCGCGGCGAGGGCCTGCTCTTCGTCACGCTCTCCGAGAACGCCGAGGTGGTGGGCTATTCGAAGTTCACCATCTGGCCGCAATGGGCCGCCGGCGAAATCGCAGGCGCCCGCAGGGCCGACAAGCAGAACAGCGGACAGGGGCGCACCGGGGCGGCCCGAAGCTTCGGCTGGATGTTCGAAGAGTTGGGGCTGAGGCTGATCGGCGTCACCGCCGCGCTCGACAATGTCAGGTCCGCCAAGGTGATCGAAGCCGCCGGGTTCCGATACATGGGCGAGCGGGACAGCGTCCGGCCCGACGGCGGCGTTCGCCGCTCCCGATACTGGGAACTTCGCCGCGAGGACTGGCTGGCGCTGAACTCCGCGCACGGCAGGCCCGGCTAGCCGCCTTCACCCCGCCAGGTTCAGGACGCCGGCGACGGCGCCGAGCAGGCCGGCGGGGGTCACCGGTTTGGCGAGGTGGCGGTCCGCTCCGGCCGCGATCGCCTCGTCCTTGTGCTGCTGCATGGCGTTGGCGCTCAGCATGACGATCGGCGTCCGGACCCGGTCCGGGCGGGCAGCCTCGAAGTCTCGGATGGCCCGGGTCGCGGCCAGGCCGTCCATCACCGGCATCTGCATGTCCATGAGAACGAGATCGAACTCTTCGG
>JAQVDF010000321.1 GCA_028698405.1 Phenylobacterium sp.
GGCGACCACCACCTCGGAGGGCTCGCCGCCGCACAGCTCGAGCACGAGCCGGGTCGCCAGTTCCAGGGCCGGCAGGGTCGACTGCGGGTCGATGCCGCGCGCGAAGCGGTACTGGGCGTCGGAGTTGATGCCCAGCGTGCGGCCCGTCTGGGCGATGCGGATCGGGTCGAACCAGGCGCTCTCGATGAACACGTCGGTGGTGGCCTCGGAGACCCCGGTGGACTCTCCGCCCATCACCCCGCCCAGGCCGACCGGGCCGGAGGCGTCGGCGATCACGCAGACCTCGGGGCCCGCGGGGTAGGTCTTGCCGTCCAGCGCCTCGACGCTTTCGCCCTCGCGGCCCAGGCGGGCCTCCAGGACGCCGCCGGAGAGTTTGGCCGCATCATAGACGTGCAGCGGCTTGGCGAGGTCGAAGGAGATCAGATTGGTGATGTCCACCAGGGCGCTGATCGGGCGCAGGCCGATGCTGGTCAGCCGCTGCTGAAGCCAGGCCGGCGAGGGGCCGTTCTTCACGCCGCGGATCAGCCGTCCCGCGAACACCGGGCAGGCGCCCGAGCCGTCCACCTGCACCTGGATGGGCGAGGGGAACCTGCCGCGGACGGGCTCGACCTTGCGGTCCTTGAAGGTCCCGACGCCGGCGGCGGCCAGGTCGCGGGCGATGCCCTGCACGCCCAGCCAGTCGGGGCGATTGGGGGTGACCTCGAAGTCGATCACCGCCTCCAGGCTGAGCGCCTCGGCCGCCGGGGACCCGACCGCCAGGTCGTCCGGCAGCTCCATGATGCCGTTGGACTCCTCGGCGACCTCCAGTTCGGCGGCCGAACAGAGCATGCCGTTGGAGACTACGCCGCGCACCGGGCGCGCCTCCAGCGTGATGCCGGAGCCCGGCACATAGGCGCCCAGCGGGGCGTAGATGGTGGTCAGCCCGGCCCGCGCGTTGGGGGCGCCGCAGACGATCTCCTTGCGGCCGTCCTTGGTGTCGACCTGGCAGACCCGCAGGCGGTCGGCGTTGGGGTGCTGCACGGCCTCGACGATCCTGGCGACCGAGAAGGCGGCGAGCTTGGAGGCCGGATCCTCGACGTGCTCGACCTCAAGGCCGGCCATGGTCATCGCCTCGACCACCTCGGCGGCCGTGGCGCTCGTCTCCAGGTGGTCCCGGAGCCAGGAGAGGGTGAACTTCATCTCGCGCTGTCTCCGTCAGCTGAGGCCGGTGGCGGGGCTGGGGGCGGCGAAGGCCGAGAAGCCGTAATGGGCCAGCCAGCGGACGTCGGAGCCGAACATGTCGCGCAGGTCGGGCATGCCGTACTTCAGCGAGCCCAGCCGGTCGACGCCGAGGCCGAAGGCGAAGCCCTGCCACTCGTCCGGGTCGAGGCCGCAGTTCCGCAGCACGTTGGGATGGACCATCCCGCAGCCCAGGATCTCCAGCCAGTCGTTCCCCTGGCCGATCTTCACCTCGCCGCCCGAGCGGTCGCAGCGCACGTCCATCTCGGCGCTGGGCTCGGTGAACGGGAAGTGGTGCGGGCGGAAGCGGGTCTCGACGATCGGCGTCTCGAAGAAGCGCGCGATGAAGGTGTCGAGCGTCCACTTCAGGTGGCCCATGTGGATGTTCCGGTCGATCACCAGGCCTTCGAGCTGGTGGAACATCGGGGTGTGGGTCTGATCGGAGTCCTTGCGGAAGGTGCGGCCCGGCACGATCACGCGGATCGGCGGCTCCTGGCCGGTGGCGATCCAGGAGGGCAGCTTCTCGTTGGTCTTCTGCATCACCCGCACCTGCACCGGGCTGGTGTGGGTGCGCAGCACCTTGCGCTGGCCGTCGGGGCTCTCGGGCAGGAAGAAGGTGTCGTGCATCTCCCGCGCCGGGTGCTTGGGCGGGAAGTTGAGGGCGGTGAAGTTGTGGAAGTCGTCCTCGATGTCCGGCCCTTCGGCCAGCGCGAAGCCCATGTCGGCGAAGATGGCGATCATCTCGTCCATCGTCTGCATGGTGGGGTGCACCGTGCCCCGGCGGCGCGGCTGGGCGGGCAGGGTGAGGTCGACCGTCTCGGAGGCCAGGCGGGCGTCCAGCTCGGCCACCTCGAGCGCGGCCTTGCGCTCGGCGATGCGGCCGGCGATGCGGTCGCGCAGGCCGTTGATTTTCGGCCCCTGCTCGCGGCGCTCCTCGGGGCTCATCTTGCCGAGCGTCTTCAGCAGCTCGGAGATCTGCCCGGACTTGCCGAGCGCCTCGACGCGTACGGCCTCCAGGGCGGCGGCGTCGGATGCGCCGTCGATACGGGCCGCAAGCTCGGCCTCGAGTTGGGAAAGATCGGTCATGGGACGGCTCGTTTAGCGGAAAGCGGGCCATGAAAAAGCCCTCCGACGCGCCGCCGGAGGGCCCTTCCAAAACCTTGGAGAGCCGAATGCGGCTCCCACGATCTCTTTAGGCCAGCGCGGCGCGCACCTTGTCGGCGATGGCCTTGAAACCGGCGGGGTCGTTGCCCGCGATGTCGGCGAGCACCTTGCGGTCGATCTCGATCCCGGCCCGTTCAAGGCCGTGGATAAATCGGGCGTAGGTCAGGCCTTCGAGGCGAGCCGCGGCGTTGATCCGCTGGATCCACAGCGAGCGGAAGTTCCGCTTGCGGACCTTGCGGTCGCGGTAGGCGTACTGGCCGGCCCGGTCCACCGCGGCCTTGGCGGCGCGGATGGTGTTCTTGCGGCGGCCGTAGAAGCCCTTGGCCTGCTCCAGGACCTTCTTGTGCTTGGCGTGGGCGACGACGCCCCTTTTCACGCGTGCCATGTGCGATCAGCTCCCGCTCTTAGAGGCCGTACGGCAGGTAGGTCTTGATGATCTTGGCGTCCGCCTCGGTCATCACCTTGGTGCCGCGCTGCTGGCGGATGTACTTGCCGTTGTGGCTGATCAGCCGGTGGCGCTTGCCCGCGACGCCGGCCTTCAGCTTGCCGGTCGCAGTCAGCTTGAAGCGCTTCTTGGCGCCCGATTTGGTCTTCAGTTTCGGCATTTCTCTCGGGGCGCTGGGCCCCGTCCTCTGGCGTATTGACGAGCCGCCCTGGCATGCCTTCGGCCAGGCGGCTCCGAAGGGGCGGGCTCTTACGTGAAAGCGGCGGGAAAGGCAAGGGCGGCGGCTCCCGCCGAAGGGACTGAAGCCTACTCCATCTCCATCGCCTTGGCCCGGCGGGCGGCCTCGACGGCCAGCAGGATCGCCGGGGCGACCACGATGGCGCCCAGCCAGAACGGCCCGTGGATCGAGACGTTGGCGAAGGCCAGGCCCGCGCAGAACGGCCCCACGACACGGGCCAGCGCGCCCATGGCGTTGTTGAGGCCGAGGATCGCGCCCTGCTTGTCGGGGTCGGCGGTGCGCGAGATCAGCGCCGAGACGTTCGGCCAGGCGACCGACTGGCCGATGGCGGTCAGGCTCATCAGCGCGATGGTCACAGCGCCGGTGGGC
>JAQVDF010000322.1 GCA_028698405.1 Phenylobacterium sp.
AGCCTTTGGCCGAGCCGGTCCGCGCCCTGCGAACGGGCCTCTATCCGCCGCTGGCGCGGATCGCGAACCGCTGGAACGCGGCTCTCGGCCTGCCCGATCGCTACCCCGAGGCGCACGCCGACTTCCTCGCGCGCTGCCACGCGGCGGGTCAGACGCGGCCGACGCCGCTGCTGCTGAGGTACGGACCGGGGGACTACAACTGCCTTCACCAGGACCTCTACGGCGAGCACGTCTTCCCGCTGCAGGCGGCTGTCCTGCTGTCGGCGCCTGGGCGGGACTTCACGGGCGGCGAGTTCGTGCTGACCGAGCAGCGCCCGCGCCGGCAGTCGCGGGCCGAGGTGGTCCCCCTGGAGCAGGGCGATGCCGTGGTTTTCCCGGTCCGCTGGCGGCCGGCGCAGGGCGCCCGCGGCGCCTATCGCGCGACCATGCGGCACGGCGTGAGCCGCCTGCGCGCCGGCCGGCGCTTCACCTTGGGCGTCATCTTCCACGACGCCCTCTGAGGCGCCGTGCCAGCCCCGGCAAATCGTGCGATTAATCAAGCCGTAGCCGCGGGGCGGCAGAGACACGTGCGATGCCCACCACTCTCGACAGCCCCGCCGCCGCCCAGGAGACCTCGGGGACCGCCGAGGACGTCCCCCACGAGCCCGCCGAATGCCGCAACTGCGGCACGCGGCTGACCGGCCGCTACTGCCACGCCTGCGGCCAGCAGGCCCACCTGCACGCCACCCTCGGCGACCTCCTGTCCGAGATGTTCGAGGGCGTCGCCCACTTCGACGGACGGCTCTGGCGCACCCTGCCGCTGCTGGTGTTCCGGCCGGGCGAGCTGTCCCGGCGCTGGAAGGCGGGCGAGCGGGCGAAGTTCGTGCATCCGCTGCACGTCTTCCTGTTCGCCGTCTTTTTGGTGTTCACCGCGCCCTACGTGACCGGCCAGGCCTCCGAGCCGCTGGAACTGCAGCGCGTCGAAACGCGGATCGAGGCGGCGGGCGGCCAGGTGGTCGGCGCGGCGCCCGGCCAGGAGGTCGACCTCGGCGAGCTCGAGACCACCGCCTTCGGCCGCTTCCTGAAGAAGACCATCGCCAAGCTCGACACCCCGGAGGAGCGGGCCTACTTCCGCACCAAATACATGGCCATGGCCTACAAGCTGGCCTGGGTGGTGGCGCCGCTGTCGATGCTGATCCTGGCGCTGCTGATGGCTTTTCGGCCCGGCTACACCCTCTACGACCACGGCGTGGTCAGCCTCTACGGCCTGGGCTTCTTCGGCCTGCTGCTGTCCATCGCCATGCTCCTGCCGCGCGCCGTCGCGGGGGTCTGGGAGGCGGTGCTGCCCATCGTGTTGCCGATCCACGCCATGGTCCACCTGAGGGGGGCCTACGGCCTCTCGTGGGTAGGCGCCTCGCTGCGCAGCGTGGCGCTGGGCGCAATGACGCTGGTGGCCTTCGGGCTGTTCCTGGCGGGCGTGTTCGCGCTGACCACGGCGGCCTGAGCCGGGCGCTACTGGGCGATCTCGCCGGTCTCGATGTACCGGACGCCCGGGTCCTTGCGGGACAAGAGGGTGAACACGCTGGGCGGTGTGGTCTTGCCGAGCTGCGGCTGGGCGGCGCGGACCATGGCGGGCAGGGTCTTGCGCAGCTTGCCGGCCTTGCCGGGGCTGGTCACCTGCACCATCCAGGTTTGGCGGGCCTTGGAGTTCTTCGCGTAGCCCCTGGCGTCGTAGGCGGCCAGCGCCAGGTAGTTCTCGTCCATCTCCCGGTCCGCCTCGCCGTAGCTGACGAAGATCAGCACATCGGCCGCCTTGGGATCGTCGACGGTGACGAAGCCGGAGCCTTGCAGCGCCCGGGTGACGTGGGCCGCCACCTCCTCGAAGGGCACGCCGGCGGTGTCGCCGTCGGCCGGCAGCACGGCGTGCTTGCGCTTCAGGGCCACGTCCGCGCCGTCGGCGCGCCCGGCCACGGTCAGCGGCACCGGCGCCTGACTGGCGCAGGCCGAGAGCGCGACCAACATGGCTGCGAACACAACGGGTTTGTACATAGGACGAAGGCCCTCCGCTCCGCCGGAATATGTCATTTCCCAGACGCGGTTGCGACGAGACGAAGTGCGCTTAAAACGCGCATGCCGTCGTTAGCAACTCATTAAGATGAACGGGTAAGCGCCGGGATTCGAAGGCGGCGCGGTTCACCTGCGCCGTGGCGCCATCTAGACTTGAAATTTCGCAGGATAGTCGCGCGGTTTGCTCGCGCCGGTCAGGACGGAGACACGCCGATGCCCACGGTCAGGGCCAACGGGATCGAGATCTACTACGAGCTGGCCGGCGAGGGGCCGCGTCTGCTGTTCATCTCCGGCACCGGCGGGGATTTGCGCAACAAGCCCAACGTGTTCGACGGGGCGCTGGGGCGCAGCTTCCAGGTGCTGGCCTACGACCAGCGGGGCCTGGGCCGCACGGAAAAGCCCGACGTTCCATACAGCATGGCCGACTACGCCGACGACGCCGCCGCGCTGATGGAGGCGGTGGGCTGGGACCGGGCGCACGTCGTCGGCGTCTCGTTCGGCGGGATGGTCGCCCAGGAGCTGGTGCTGCGCCATCCCGACCGGGTCGAGCGGCTGGTGTTGGCCTGCACCTCGCCCGGCGGGGCCGGCGGAGCCTCCTATCCGTTCCACGAGATCGAGCACCTGAAGGGCGAGGCGCGGGCGCGCCACCTGTTGCCGATCTCCGACACCCGGCGCGACGCGGCCTGGGCCAAGTCCAATCCGGAGCTCTACGAGAAGCTGATCGCCCAGACGGCGGCCGATCCCTTCGCCGGCGAGCCGGGCCGCGAGATGGGCGCCCGCCGCCAGATCGAGGCGCGGGCGGGGCACGACACCTGGGACCGGCTGCCGACCATCACCGCGCCGACGCTGATCGCGGCCGGCCGCTACGACGGCATCGCCCGGCCGGAGACGCAGGAGAAGATGGCCGCCCGGATTCCCGGCGCGCAGCTGCGCTGGTTCGAGGGCGGCCACCTGTTCATGGTCCAGGACCGCACCGCCGCCCCGGCCATGGTCGAGTTCCTGACGGGCGGCTAGGCCCGCTCGAGGCTCAGCGGGGGCCGGTGGGCGGCGATCAGGTCCTCCAGCTCCTCGCGGCGGATGGCGCTGCGCACGTTCAGGCGGATCAGCACCTCGGCTTCGCCGTGGTCCTCCACGGCGCGCATCAGAAGGGGCTCCCAGGGCATGCGGGCCAGGTTGTCGGTCTCGCCGGCGGCGAGGATCTGCGACTTTGGCCCGCCC
This sequence comes from Phenylobacterium sp., assembly GCA_028698405.1. GTDB lineage: Bacteria > Pseudomonadota > Alphaproteobacteria > Caulobacterales > Caulobacteraceae > Phenylobacterium. The sequence continues at coordinate 3,265 of JAQVDF010000322.1, forward strand.
GTCCGCACCACGACCCAGTTGCCCGCGATCGGGCGCAGCCGCTCCTGCGGCGTCAGCGGCGAATAGCTGTATTCGGTGCCGGATCGACCGGCGAAGACGATGCGGCGGCTCATGGCCAACTCCACTGCGCTCCGGGGCCTCGCGACCGAGGACGGCCCGTCGAAGGCG
>JAQVDF010000323.1 GCA_028698405.1 Phenylobacterium sp.
TTCAAGGCCAACGGCGCGACCGTCATCGGGGTCACCTCCGGCAACCTCGACAAGCTGGCCGCCTTTTCGGCGGACACGGAAAAGTGCTCGGGCAAGTTCCCTGTGGCGGCCGACCCCGGCGCGAAGATCGCCAAGCAGTACGACGCGACGCTGGCCGTGCGGCCGGGCTGGTCGAGCCGCACCTCCTACGTGATCTCGCCGTCGGGCGAGGTGCTGCTGGCTTATGACAACCTCTCGCCCAACGACCACGTCAGCCAGACGATGGCTGCTGTGAAGGCCTATAAGGCGAACAAGTAGCGGCGGCGGTCTGCCGCCGTGCTCAGTGATAGGTGCTTTCGCGTCGGCAGCTGGAGGCGACGACGATCTGGTCCTCGCCGGTGGCGATCTCCCGCACCCAGCACTTGTCCTCGTGGATGGCGATGACGATGAAGCGGGCGGTCGGCTCTTCGGGCGAGGTGACCGTGTCGCCCTCGCGCAGCAACTCTTCCGGCCAGACAAGCATCGACCCGCCCCCTTTTCGATCCGACGTCAGCAGGCAACGCATCGGGCCGACGCGGGTTCCACGCGGGTCGCGTGGCGAAGCCGCGGGATCGGCGAGTCCGGCCGGCGGTTGACGAAGATGTCGATCGCCAGGCTCGGGCGGACCAGCGCCAGGATCAGCCATACGGCCAGCACACCGGCATAGCGTACGGCGCCCTGCGCCCTCTCCAGCGGCGACTTCGGCCAGCAGACGATCCCATCGGCGACGGCGGCGGCTTGCATCGGAAACTCCTCCAAAAGCGAGGAGACGTTGCTAGGCGCCGGCCGCGACAGTTTCGGTCGCAAGCGCGACGCCGTGAGCCCGGGCGGCCATCTCGACCTGTTCGATCATCATGGTCTTGAGCCGTGCGGGCGCCTGGATCTCGACCTTGTCGCCCCAGGTGAACAGGTGCCAGGCCAGCTCGAGCATGCCGCTGGCCCGGAACCGAACCAGCACCGAGCCGTCTTCCCGCGGCTCCAGAGACTGGTTGGCGTGGAAGCGCCAGCCGAGCGCGTCCTCCGCCCCGTGCGGCAGGACCCGCAGCACTACGTTCTCCACCGCATCGTGATAGATGCCGAAGCTCTCGTCGGCGAAGTCCTGCAGGGAAAAGCTCTCCGGCTTGGCGCCCGGCCGATCGGTCACCTCGATGTCGTGGACCCGGTCGAGCCGCCAGGTGCGCGGCTCTCCCCCCTGCCCCTCGGCGGCCACCAGGTAGTTGGAGCGGCCGAACAGCAGGCCGTAGGGCGTGACCTCCCGCGTGCGCCCCGGCGCGCTGCCGCCCTCATAGCGGAAGCGCAGGGTCTTCAGCGACTTGATCGCCTCGCGCACCGCGCCCAGCACCGCCTCGTCCTCGAACGGCCGCGGGCCGGCCTGCACGGCGATGGTCTCGGCCTGCATCAGCGCCTCCAGATCCGGCGCAAGGCGGCGGCGGGTCGGGGCCCGTGTGGCCGCCAGGATCTTCTGCTCCAGCGACTGGAGGGCCGCCGCGCGCGCGTGGGCGCCCGAGCTCTCCAGGCTGTCGGCGGCGGTGCGCAGCGCGACCAGCTCGTCGGCCGTCGGCGCCTGGAACAGGCCGTCGAGGCCCGCAGGGATGCGGAACCGCTTGGTGGGCGGATCCTCCACCTCCTCCAGCTGAGGGAAGACCTCGCGCACGGCGTCGCGCATCCGCTCGACGGTGCGGCGACCGACGCGCAGCCGCTCGGACAGCTCGTCCAGCGTCAGCCCCTCGGCGGTGCCGGCCAGCAGGCGGGCCATGTGCAGAAGCCTCGAGGCCTTTTCGTGCCGCATATGTTCTCTCGTTGCGTCCGATTCTGTCGTTTCCAGGCATCAGACCTCAGGAAGCCCCAACCGGCAACCCGAGGTGAGACGATGAACCGCCGCTTTAGCCCCCGCCGCCGCAAACAGCCTCTGGCCGTCTCTGCTCCTCTGCGCACCCCCCTGCCCGGCGCGGTGGTCACCGCCGTGGTGCGCTTTTCCGACATCCTGGTCGACCAGGGCGGCGGACGAACCCTGATGCGACTCTCCGAAGGCCGGCTAGCCGATCCCGAGGTCCGCACCTGGCTCGGCGAGGCCGCTCCCCGGGCCGCCGGCGTTTCGGTGCTCTGGGACGAGCGCGAAGAGGAAATCGTCCGGGTGTTCGAGGCCCCGCCAGAGCTGATAAAGCTGGCCGCCTGACTGCCGTCGCGGTTAAGACGCCGCTCTTCGGGGCAGGCTGAGGCATGCCCCGGATCTGCTTCACACGCCATCTCGAGGCGGTCGGCCCCTGCGAGCCGATGGAATACGCCGGCCGCACGTGGGCGAGCTGTTTGCAGGCGGTCGCGACAGCTACTGGATCCAGCACCATAACGGCGTGTCCCGCTCGACCAGCGGGATGGACGCCTGGCGCGAGCTTTCGGTCCCGCCTTCGAGCTTCGGCTTCGCGGTGGCGGCGCACCCACAGGATCCGGACCGTGCCTGGTTCGTCCCGGCGGTGAAGGACGAGTTCCGCTATCCCGTGGACCAGAAGCTGGTCGTGACACGCACGCGCGATGGCGGCGAGAGCTTCGAGGTGGTGAGCGATGGCCTGCCGACGGAGCCGAGCTGGGACCTCGTCTACCGACACGGCCTCGACATCGATTCCGCCGGCGAGCGGCTGGCGATGGGCTCGACCACGGGCGGGCTGTGGGTCAGTGAGGACGAAGGCGCCTCGTGGCGCGCCCTTCCCGCCCGCCTGCCGCCGATCTACGCTGTGCGCTTCGCATAGACCTCCTCGGAGCGCGACATGGACGACGCCGCCCCCCGCACGGTCCGGGCCGTGCCCCTGCCGCCGCCGGGCCACGAGGCCCTGCACCGCGGGATCGACGACGTCCCCTTCGTCCGCACGGGCGACGGGAACGAGCTGCAGCTGCTGCAGGTGGATCTGGGCCAGGGGCTGTGGGTGGTGCGCACCCGCTTCCAGCCGGGCTACCAGATCCAGACCCACTACCACACCGGCTCGGTGTTCGCGGTCACCGAACAGGGCCGCTGGTTCTATTCGGAATACCCGGACGTGGTGAACAGCCCCGGCTCCTACCTCTACGAGCCGGCCGGCTCGCTGTACACGCTGACCATCCCCGCGGACCAGCAGGGCCCGACCCAGGTCTGGTTCGCCATCTACGGGGCCAACGTAAACGTCGATGCGGCAGGCCAGGTGCTCAGCGTCACCGACGCCCACACCATCCTGGCGGCCTACCGGGCGCTCTGCGCCGCCCAGGGGCTGTCGTCCGAAGGCGTGATCGTCCGCGGCGGATGAGGTAGCACGCGGGCTTCCACACGGAGGCACGCCATGTCCCGGACCCTCTCCGTCGCGGCCTTCAGCGCCGCACTTCTCGTCCCCGCCGCAGCCCTCGCCCACCACGGCTGGAGCTCCTACGACGCCGACAAGGTGATCA
>JAQVDF010000324.1 GCA_028698405.1 Phenylobacterium sp.
GCCGGTGTTGGTGGCGTCGGTCAGCGAGGCCGCGCCCGCCGCGGCGGGGTCGCCTGCGGCCAGCATGTTGTCGCCGAAGCCGTGGCCCGTGCCGGTGACGGGGTTGCTGCTCGAGGTGTCCGACGATCCGCGACCCAGCATCGAGCCCGCGCCTTCGCGGGGGTTGTCGCCACCCAGGCCCTGGCCGGTCTGCGGCTGGACGCGCAGGTTGTTCTGCACGTGGCTGACGCCCCAGATGTCCTCGACGCAGCGTTCGGCCCGGCGGCGCTCTTCGCGGTCTGAGACCGTGCCCGACAGGGTCACCTCGCCGTCCTTCACCTCGACGTCGATGTGGGTGGCGTCGACCCAAGGATCGTCCGTCAGCCGCTGGTGGACCTCCTCGCTGATCCGTTCGTCGGAGCGCTTGTAGCCCTTCGGCCCCCTGCCCCGGTGGGTCTCGGCGCGATAGCCGCGGTTCTGCCGGTCCCATTCGCTGCGCCGTTCGGCCTCCTCGTCGCCGAAGAAGGCGGCCATCTGGTTCTTCGCACGGTCCCACCAGCTGCGGCCGCCCTCACCGCGGCCTTCGCGCACGTTCGGCGGGGCGTGGTCGTGGTCGCGGCCGCGCCAGCCTTGCGAACGGCCGCCGTAGCTCTCGGCCCCGCCGCGCCACTCCGGGCGCGCATCCCAGCCTGGGGGAACCGCGCCGTACTCTCGCCCGCCCTGGCCGTATTCCTCGCGGTAGATGCTCTCGCGCCCGTCGTCGCCATAGAAACGACCGCCGGAGCGGTAGTCCTGCGGGCGCCGCCGCGCCGCCTGGCCGTAGGGCTGGCCGAAGTGGTTTCCGCCCTGGCCGTATTCGCGGCCGCCGTAGCCGGCGTCGCCAAATCCGAGGCCCTCGCTGCCGTAAGGGGGATCGTGGTCCGGTTCCCGGCCGTACTGCGGGCTGCCGCCGTAGTCGGCGCCCTGCGACGACGATCCGCCCGGCCTGTAGCTCGTCCCCGTCTCGCGCTCGCCGAACACCCGGTCGCGCTCCGGACCAGAGAAGCGCGCGCCGGTCTCGCGCCGCTCCTCGTCCCAACTGCGACCTCCGCGATAGCCGCCGCCTTCGTAACCCCCGCCGCCGTAGCCTCGGCCGCGCCCGCTCAAACGCTCCTCGTCGCGACCCCGACCCTCGCCATAGCCGTAGCCGCCCCGATAGCCGGCGCCGTAGCCAGCGCCGCCGCCGAACCCGCTCTCGCCGTAGCCGCGGTCCTCGCCCTCGCCGTAGCCGCGGTCGGCCTCGTAGCCGCGGTCGTCGTCCCTGCCGCCGCGCGGTTCGAACGAGCGGTCCTCGCGGTCACGCCAGCGGTCGTCGCGGTCCATGTCCGCGCCGCCATAGTCCTGGTCGCGCTCGCGTCCGCGCCCGTAGCGCTCCGAGCGCCGCCAATCCCGGTCCCGCCAGTTGCGGTCGCGTTCGTCACTCCACCTGCCGGCCATGACGAGATCTCCCTTGTTCGTTGAACGGTGTGGGCGGGGGTTCGCCCTGCCGGCGTAACAAGGGGTCGGCGCAGGTTGTTCCGTGAGATCTTCGTGTCCGGCGCGGCCGGAAAACCGGATCAGAGCGGGATGTTGTCGTGCTTTTTGCGAGGGTTCTCGAGGACCTTGCCCTAGAGATTCTTCAGCGTCCGCACGATTCGCCGGCGCGTCGAGTGGGGCATGATTACGTCGTCGATGTAGCCGCGGGAGGCGGCGACGAACGGGTTGGCGAAGCGGTCCTTGTACTCGGCCTCGCGGGCGGCGATGGCGTCGGCGTTGCCGATCTCCGAGCGGAAGATGATCTCCACCGCGCCCTTGGAACCCATCACCGCGATCTCGGCGGTCGGCCAGGCGTAGTTGACGTCGCCGCGGATGTGCTTGGAGCTCATCACGTCGTAGGCGCCGCCGTAGGCCTTGCGGGTGATCAGCGTGACTTTCGGCACCGTCGCCTCGGCGTAGGCGAACAGCAGCTTGGCCCCGTGGCGGATCAGGCCGCCCTGCTCCTGGCGGGTGCCGGGCATGAAGCCGGGCACGTCCACGAAGGTGACGATCGGAATCTCGAAGGCGTCGCAGAAGCGCACGAAGCGGGCCGCCTTGCGCGAGGCGTCGATGTCCAGCACGCCCGCCAGCACCTGCGGCTGGTTGGCGACGATGCCGACCGGCATGCCGTCCATCCGGGCGAACCCGACGACGATGTTCTTGGCGAAGTCCGGGCTGATCTCGAAGAAGTCGGCCTCGTCGACGACCTTCAGGATCAGTTCCTTCATGTCGTAGGGCTTGTTCGGATTGGCCGGCACCAGGGTGTCGAGGCTAGGCTCCACCCGGTCCGGCTCGTCGAAGCTCTGGCGGACCGGCGGCTTCTCGCGGTTGGAGAGCGGCAGGAAGTCCACCAGCCGGCGTACCTGGGTCAGCGCTTCGAGGTCGTTCTCGAACGCCCCGTCGGCGACGCCGCTCTTCAGCGCGTGGACGCGGTAGCCGCCCAGCTCCTCGTGGCTGACCTCCTCGTGGGTGACGGTGCGCACCACGTCCGGGCCGGTCACGTACATGTAGGAGGTGTCCTTCACCATGAAGATGAAGTCGGTGATCGCCGGGGAGTAGACGTCGCCGCCTGCGCAGGGGCCCATGATCACGCTGATCTGCGGGATGACGCCCGAAGCCAGGGTGTTTTCGAGGAAGATGTCGGCGTAGCCGGCCAGCGAATCGACGCCCTCCTGGATGCGCGCGCCGCCGGCGTCGAACAGGCCGATGATCGGCGCGCCGACCTTCATCGCCTGCCGCTGCACCTTGACGATCTTCTGCGCGTGCGCGCTCGAAAGAGATCCCCCGAAGACAGTGAAATCCTTGGAGAAGACAAACACGGTGCGGCCGTTGATCGTGCCCCAGCCGGTGACCACGCCGTCGCCCGGGACGCGCTGGTCGGCCATGCCGAAGTCGGTCGCCCGGTGCTCGACGAACATGTCGAACTCTTCGAAGCTGCCCTCGTCGAGCAACAGGTCGAGACGCTCGCGGGCGGTGAGCTTGCCCTTGGCGTGCTGGCTCTCGATGCGGCGCGTCCCGCCGCCCAGCCGCGCCACTTCACGACGGCGTTCGAGCTCCTCCAGGATGTGCTTCACCAGGCTTTTCCTTCCCTACGCGTGACGCTGCCCGCCTGCCGGAAGGCGTAGAGGGCGCAAGCACTTGTGACAAGTTCTCGCCACGGAAGCGCCAGAGGGCCAAATTGCGGGGTTGTGGGAACGGGGGTATCGTGACCCTCGGTTACCGGGGACCGACGATGCCCGTGCGGGCGAACAGACGCGAGACGATCGGGCTGCTGGCGGCCGCCGCCGCATTCGCGCCCTCCATCGGCCGCTCCCAGGACCTTCCGACTCGCCCGCCGGACCCGGCCGAAGAGCCGCATCCAGAGGACGTCACCGTTCCCACGGTGAAGACC
>JAQVDF010000325.1 GCA_028698405.1 Phenylobacterium sp.
AGGCCGAAGCCGAGGGCCTCGCCCAGGCCGCCAAGGCCGAGGTCGAGCAGGCCCGCGCCGAGGCCCGCCGCGTGGCGGCCGAGGCCAAGGCCCAGGCCGAGATCGCGCAGCGGCAGGCCGAGCTCGAGCGTGAGCTCGACGCCAAGCTGGCCGAGGCCGAGGGGCGGATCCGCGGCATGCGCGACCAGGCGATGAGCAACGTCTCGACGATCGCCGCCGAGACCGCCCAGGCGATGATCCAGAAGCTGACCGGCCAGGCGGCCGCGCCGGCCGAAGTGGAAGCCGCCCTGGCGGCGCGTACCCCCGCAGGAGCTCATTGATGCCCGCCTTCCTTAGTCCGTCCGAGGCGGAGTTCTGGGTCGGCGTCGGCCTGCTGATCTTCCTCGGCATCGTGATCTTCGTCGCCAAGGCGCCGAAGGCGGTGGCCAAGCTGCTCGACGACAAGTCGGCCGCCATCCAGGCCGACCTGGACGAGGCCAAGCGCCTGCGCGAAGAGGCCGAGCGTCTGCTGGGCGAGCTGCGGGCCGAGCGCGCCGAGGCCGAGCGTCAGGCGGCCGACATCCTGGAAGCGGCCCAGGCCGAGGCCCGCCGCAACCAGGAAGAGGCCAAGGTCAAGCTCGAGGAGAGCGTCGCGCGCCGCCGCGAACTGGCCGAGCGCAAGATCGCCACCGCCGAAGCTCAGGCGGTTGGCGAGGTCAAGGCCGCCGCCGCCGAGCTCGCGGCCCAGGCCGCCGAGGGCGTGCTGGCCGCCCGCCTGTCGGCGCTGAAGACCGACCCCAGCGTCGACCGGGCGATCACCGAATTGGCGGTGAAGCTGAAGTAGATCCCGAGAAACGGACCGGGTCCCGCCCGGTCCGTTTTTCTTTCGTCAGCCGCGCCGGCGGCGCTTCAGTTTCCAGCGGCGACGGATACGCGCCCCGAACCGGAAACGGGACGGAAGAACCAGACGCTCGATCCGCAGCGTCTGTTGCCAGGCCACCAGGATCATCTCCGGCTCGCGGCGCAGCAGGCGCCGGATCGGGTAGACCATCTTCGGGTGCGCCCGCTGGAACTTCACGAAGTGCCGGCGCGCCTTGAACGAGTTGCGCAGGATCAGCATCAGTCCGACGACGATGACGGGGATGCCGCCCGGCCCCGGCAGAGGCGCGATCAGAATCCCCGCCGCCACCACCGCCAGCCCCAGCAAGACGAGCAGGGCGCGGGTAATGCGGCCGAGGATCTCCTGTGTGAGATCATCGGAGGCGTAGCGGCGCGCGCGCGGCATGTTGTTGACGAAGGACAAGGGGGTTCGACCTGGGTTTCGGGGCAGCCCTTCGGGGGAGGTCAGGCCGACCCGCAGGCTGATATGCGAACGGCGCCGAGAGTCGTAAAGGCGCCGCCCCGGAAATTTCTGCCCAGCCTTCGCTATTCCGCCGCCAGCGGCGCCGGGGCCACACCATTCGGGTCCGGCCGCCACGCCAGCTTGGGCTTGCGCGCCGCCAGCGTCTCGTCCAGCCGCCGCATCGGCGCGAGGTAGGGCGCGCCCTTGAAGCGCTCGACGTCGCCCGCCTTGGCGGCCTGCGCCAGCGCCCGCATCGCGTCGCAGAACCGGTCGAGCTCGGCCTTGGATTCCGTCTCGGTCGGCTCCACCAGCATCGCCCCGTGCACCACCAGCGGGAAGTACATGGTCATCGGGTGGAAGCCCTCGTCGATCATCGCCTTGGCGACGTCGAGGGTGGTGATTCCGGTCCCTTCCAGCCAGGTGTCGTCGAACAGGGCCTCGTGCATGCACGGGCCATCCGGGAAGGCCGGGGTGATCAGGTCCTGGAGCCTGGCCTTGACGTAGTTGGCGTTCAGCACCGCGTCTTCGGCCACCTGGCGCAGGCCGTCGGACCCGTGGCTGAGCATGTAGGCGTAGGCCCGCACGAACATGCCCATCTGGCCGTGGAAGGCGCTCATCCGGCCGAACGCCTGGGCGGCCTCGCCGGCGGCCTCCTCGACCAGCCGGAAGCCGTTCTCGTCGGAGACCACCCACGGAGCCGGCGCGAAGGGCGCGAGCGCTTCGGACAGCACCACAGGGCCCGCGCCCGGCCCGCCGCCGCCGTGCGGCGTCGAGAAGGTCTTGTGCAGGTTGATGTGCATGGCGTCGACGCCCAGGTCGCCCGGCCGCACCTTGCCGACGATGGCGTTGAAGTTGGCCCCGTCGCAGTAGAAGTAGGCTCCCGCCTCGTGCGCCAGCCTGGCGATCTCGATGACGTCCCGCTCGAACAGGCCGCAGGTGTTGGGGTTGGTGACCATGATGGCGGCCACGTCCGGCCCGAGCTTGGCGGCGAGGTCGACGAGGTCCACCCGCCCGTCCTCGGTCTGGGCGATCTCGGTGACCGAGTAGCCGACGAAGGCGGCGGTGGCCGGGTTGGTGCCGTGCGCCGAGGTCGGCACCAGCACCCGCCGCCGGGCGGTGTCGCCCTTGGCGTCGTGGGCGGCATGGATGGCCAGGAGGCCGCACAGCTCGCCGTGCGCGCCGGCCTTGGGCGGCAGGGCGACGGCCGGCATGCCGGTCAGCGCCTTCAGCCAGTGGGCAAGGACGTCCATCAGCGCCAGCGCTCCCTGCACGGTCGAGACCGGCTGCAGCGGGTGGACGTCGGAGAAGCCCGGCAGGCGGGCCATCCGCTCGTTGAGCCGCGGGTTGTGCTTCATGGTGCACGAGCCCAGCGGATAGAGGGCCAGGTCGATGGCGTGGTTCTTCTGCGACAGCCGCACGTAGTGGCGCACGGCCTCCGGCTCGGAGAGGCCGGGCAGGGGCAGGTCCTCGCGGGTCAGGCCGGCCAGATCCGAGGCGTCGGCCTCGGGCTCGGGCAGGTCGACGCCGGTCTTGTCCCAGCCGCCGAGCTCGAAGATCAGCGGCTCGTCCTGCAGCAGCCCGCGGCCGCCGGTCAGCGAGGCGTGGCCCTGGGCCGCGGCGGCCTCGGGGCGGGTGGGGCGTCCGACGCTCTGCATGCTCATGCGCCGATCCTCTTGGAGAGCGCGCCGGTCAGGGCGGCGATGTCGTCTCGGGTGGTGAGTTCGGTGGCCGCCAGCAGCAGGACGTCGTCCAGCCCGGCATGCGGGTCGAGCCGGGCGTAGGGCACACCGGCGAGGATGCCGTCCTCGGCCAGCGCCTCTACGAGGGAGCTCGCCGAGCCCGGGACCTTCACGGCCAGCTCGTTGAAGAAGCGCGGGGTCAGAAGCTCGACGCCCTTCACTGCGGCCAGCGCCTTGGCGAGCTCGCGGGCGCGGGCGTGGTTCACCTCGGCCAGGCGGCGCAGGCCTTTTCCACCCAGCAGGGACAGGTGGATGGTGAAGGCCAGCGCGCACAGGCCCGAGTTGGTGCAGATGTTGGAGGTCGCCTTCTCGCGGCGAATGTGCTGCTCGCGGGTCGATAGCGTCAGCACGAAGCCACGG
>JAQVDF010000326.1 GCA_028698405.1 Phenylobacterium sp.
TTCGTGCTGGGCTCGTCGATCTTCGTGGCGCTGATCTTCACCCCTGCGCTGGGTTCGGTGTTGGGCCGCAAGGCGGGCGTCGACCTGGAGCACCTGGCCGAGATCGAGAAGTCCGAGCACGGCGATCCTCGGCAGATGACCGGCTTCATGGGCTGGTACGCCCGCAGCCTCCACGCGCTCGCTCAGACGCCGGTGCTGGTGATGCTCGCGACGCTGGCGCTGGTGGCGGTGATCGTCACCGAGTTCGCCTCCAAGCCCAGGGCCACCGAATTCTTCCTGCGCGAGGACCCGTCCTGGGTGGCGGTCTATGTGAAAGCCCGCGGCAACCTCTCGCCCGAAGCGCAGAACGTGCTGGTCCGCCAGGTCGAGGCGCGGCTGGAAGGCATGAAGGGCGTGGAGTCGATCCTGGCCCGCGCCGGCCCGATGAGCAGCGGCGGCCCGGGCGGCGCGCCGAACGATTCGGTCGGCCGGGTGCGCGTCGACTTCGTGGAATACGAGGACCTCAAGGAACTCGGCGTCACCGGCAGGCAGCTCGCGACCGAGGTGCGCCGCCGGGTGGCCAACATCCCGGGCGTGCAGATCGAGGTGCTGGAGCCGCAGAGCGGGCCGCCCGTGGGCAAGGACGTGCAGGTCGAGCTGCGCGGCCACGACCCGGCCGCCTTGAACGCCGCCGCCGACCTCATGAAGGCCAAGCTCGCCGCCGACCGCCAGCTGATCGAGCTGGAGGACAACCGCACCTCGCCCGGCATCGAGTGGAATCTGCGCGTCGATCGCGAGATGGCCGGCCGCTACAACGTCGACGTCCTGACGGTCGGCCAGGCGATCCAGTTCGTCACCGGCGGGGTGCTGGTCGGCCGCTTCCGGCCCGACGACGCCGAGGACGAACTCGACATCCGGGTGCGCTTCCCGCCGGAGGCGCGCAACATCGCGGCCTTCGACCAGCTGAAGATCGGCACCGCGCTGGGGCCGGTCCCGGCCAGCTACTTCGTCGAACAGGCGCCGGCCCAGCAGGTGACCACCATCCAGCGCCGCGACGGCCAGCGGCTGGTGGTCGTGCAGGCCAACACCATCGAGAGCGTGGCCGCCAACCAGAAGATCGCCGAGCTGAGGCCGTGGCTGGAGAAGGCGCCGCTCGATCCGTCGGTGCGCTGGAAGTTCACCGGCGCCGACGAGGAGGGCCAGGAAGCGGCCCAGTTTTTCGCCGTGGCGATGCTGGCCTCGCTATTCCTGATGTTCCTGATCCTGCTGTGGCAGTTCAACAGCTTCTACGGCGTCTTCGTCACCCTCTCGGCAGTGATCCTGGCGACCGTGGGGGTGCTCCTGGGGGTCATCGTCAACGTCGCCCACACCTTCGACTACATGTCGGTGATCATGCTGGGCACGGGGATCGTGGCGCTGGCCGGCGTGGTGGTCGGCCACAACATCGTGCTGGTCGACACCTTCTACCAGCTCAAGCGAAGCGGCTATCCGGACGACGAGGCCGCCGTGCGCGCGGCCACCCAGCGTTTCCGGCCGGTGATCCTGACCACGGTGGTGACCATCGCGGGCCTCTTGCCGCTGATGTTCCGGCTGCACCCCAACTTCCGGACCGGCCATCTCGAATACGCCGCGCCGGGCTCGGAATGGTGGGTCCAGCTCTCCGCCGCGGTGGTCTGGGGGCTGTCGTTCGCCACGCTGCTGACCCTGGTGCTGACCCCGGTGATGCTGGCCGCGCCCAGAATCTGGGCCGCGCAGATCCGTCAGCTGTGGCGCTTCGCCTTCCGGCTGGGGCGCCGCGGCGGGAGCCAGCCGCTGCCGGCGGGGAACGATCCGGACGAGGTGGTCCGCGCGGCGGAGTAGCCGTCAGGCCTCGCGCGTCTGCCTCCGCCACAGGGCCGCATACTCGCCGGCGCGGCCCAGCAGTTCGGCGTGGGTCCCCCGCTCCACGATCCGCCCCCGGCGCAGCACCAGGATCTGGTCCGCGTCGACGATGGTCGAGAGCCGGTGGGCGATGACCAGGGTGGTGCGGCCGGCGCGCACCTTGCGCAGCGTTTCCTGGATCGCCGCCTCGGTGGGCCCGTCTAGCGCGCTGGTCGCCTCGTCGAGGATCAGCAGCCTGGGGTTGGCCAGCAGCGCCCGGGCGATCCCCACCCGCTGGCGCTCGCCGCCCGACAGCTTGAGGCCCCGCTCGCCCACCTGGGTGGAGAGGCCGTCCGGCAGGGCGTCGATGAAGCGGCCGAGCTCGGCGGCCTCGGCGGCCGCCCTCACCTCGTCCGGCGTCGCGCCGGGCCGGGCGAAAGCGATGTTGGCGTAGAGGGTGTCGTTGAACAGGGCCACGTCCTGCGGCACCAGGGCCACGGCGTGACGCAGGCTCTCCTGGCGCACGCTGCGCAGGTCCATACCGTCCATCAGCACGCGGCCCGCCTGGGGATCGATCAGGCGCAACGCCAGCCGCACCACCGTGGTCTTGCCCGCGCCCGAGGGGCCGACCAGCGCCGTTGTCGTGCCGGGCGCGGCCGTGAAGGAGACGTCTCGAAGGCCTGTCGAGCGGGCGTCGTGGCGGAATTCGACACCGTCGAATACAAGCTCGGCGCCGCGCCCCGTAGCCGGGGGCAGGTCGCGCGCGTCGGGCGCGTCGACGATCTCGGGCTGCAGACCGATCAGCTGGACCATCTGCTCCATGTCGATGAAGGCCTGCCGGATCTCGCGGTAGTTGAAGCCCAGCATGTTGAGCGGCTGGTAGATGCCGGTGAGCAGCAGGATAGCGGCGGTGATATCGCCGATCTCCATCCGCCCGCCGCTGACCTCGTAGCCCGCCATCACGGTCATGATCGCCAGGCCGAGGTTGAGGATCAGGGCCTGGGAGCCGTTCAGCAGGTTGAGCGAGGTGTTCGCCTTCACCGCGGCGTGCACGTAGTCGCGCATCGCCGCCTGGTACTGTGCGCCGGTCCGGCCCTCGGCCCCGAAGGTCTTGATGGTCTCGTAGTTGATCATCGCATCGACCGCGAGGCCCGCAGCCCGACTGTCGGCCTCGTTGAGCAGGCGGCGATGCGACAGCCGCCAGTCGGTGATCTTGAAGGTGATCACCGTGTAGATGACGATGGTCGCGAAGGCTGTCAGGGCGAAGCGCCAGTCGAGCCGGATGGTCATGGCGATCATCGCCAGCACCAGCTCGATCGCCGTCGGGCCGAGGTTGAAGACCACGGAACGCATCAGGAAGTCGGTGGAGCGGGCTCCGCGGTCGATGATCCGGGACAGCATCCCGGTCTGCTTGGACTGGTGGAAGTCGAGCGACAGCGCTAGCGCGTGATCGAAGGCCTCGGTGGCGGCCCTGGCCATGGTCGACTGGGCCACCACCGAGAAGATGACGTCCCTGGCGTAGGGCGCGCAGGCCGCGATCAGTCGAAGGCCCACGAAGGCCAGGGCGAAGGTGAGG
>JAQVDF010000327.1 GCA_028698405.1 Phenylobacterium sp.
CCAGGGTCTCCAGCGTCTTGCCGCGGCTGGAGGCGAAGCCGCCGGCGGCGGCGCAGCCGCGGATGTCGCTGACGAACTGCAACAGGCCCATGGCCTTGCCGACGGCGACAGGGTCCGGCGCGCGGTCGACGCGGGGCACGGGCTTCAGCCGGCCGGCCACGCGCTCCTGGCGCATCGGCAACGCTGCGGCGATCGCCCGCTCCAGCGCCTTCAGCCGCGACTCGACCGCCTCTGCCAGCAGGGAGCGCTGGTGAGCGATGCGGCGGCCCCAGCCGCCATCGCGGTCCAGGCGGATAGCCCCCTCGATCTCGCAGACCTGCGCTGTGATGCGCTCGACGGCCCTGGCGGCCTCCCGGCCCGCCTCGCGGCTGCCCTCGGCGTCGAAGCCGGCGAGCCGCGTCAGGCCCTCGTCGATCTCGTCCATCAGCCGAAGGGCGAAGACCGCCGATTCCGAGGCGGCGAAATAGTGCTCGTCGGGCTTGTCCATCACGCCCGAAATAACCCGCAGCACATGGCTGGGATGGGCGAGCTGGGCGGACAGCATCTCGAAGAACAGAGGTCCGCCGTCGCTGCGGACCGCCACCGCGTCCTTGAAGGACACTCGCGCCTGGGCGGTCTCGTCGCGGCCCATGCGGGTGATCCACTCCGGCAGCCGCTGGCAGGCCAGCCGCACGACGGGCGCGAGCTCCAGGCAGCTCGCCAGCAGTCTCGCGCCACCCTCGCGGGCGGCGTCGGCGGCTTCGGCGGCCGCGACGAAGTCTCCCCCCTCGCGGTCGCGCAAGGCCGCTGCGGCGACCCGCGTCAAACGGTCGAAGGCATCGCGGGACTGCTCGCAGCCGACCAGTTCGTGCAGGATGCCGCGGGCGTCGATCACCTCCTCCGGAGCGGCCTGCTTCAGGCCACGCCAGATCAGCCCCAGCACCTGTTTCGGAAACTGGAGCCGGTCGGACGCGCGGCCGTCGCCGACGCACATCGGCACGATGGGGGCGAGGACGGAATTGCGCACCCGGCGGTCATCCGCTTCGAGGTCGACGAGCTGCCGCACGCTGGCCAGGGCGTCATCGCCGCCCGCCTCGGCGAGCGCGGCCTGCAGCCGGCCGACGACCGGATCCGGCGCCTGCTCGACGAGCGCGCGGACGATCTCGATCTTGTCCTCGGGAAGGGCGGCCATGGATGCTCCCCACGCGAGAGCTTCGCGCGGTCGACGCTAGTGTGCCGTCCTGCGGTTAAGGCTTTCCAAACCCTAAGTTTTCACGCCTCGGCGCGGGGCAGGACCAGCTCCACGCGAAGCCCGCCGATGGCCGCGTCCGCCAGCGTCAGCGAACCGCCGTAGGCCCTGGCCAGCTCCTCCATGATCGACAGGCCGAGGCCCGAGCCCGGGGCGCTCTCGTCGAGCCGCGCGCCACGGCGCAGCACCTCGTCGCGCCGGGCGGCCGGGAGGCCGGGGCCGTCGTCCTCCACCGTCAGCAACAGACGCTCGGGCGAGACTGGCTCGGCGCGCACCCGCACGCGGGAACGGCCCCATTTGCAGGCGTTCTCCATGGCGTTGCCGGCCAGCTCCAGCAGGTCCTGCCGCTCGCCCAGGAAGAACAGGTCCTCCTCGGCGTCCCAATCGATGTCGATGCCCTTTTCCTCGTAGATCCGGCCCAAAGTGCGGGCGAGCTCATCCAGCACGCTGGCCACGGAGGTCCGCTCGCCCGACCCCTGGATGCGGGCGGCGGCCCTGGCGCGCCGCAGGTGGTGGTCGACCTGCTGGCGCATGGTCTCGGCCTGGCGGGCGACCACCTCGGCCAGCGGGCCGGGCCGCTGGGCGGCCTCTGTCAGCATCACCGACAGCGGCGTCTTCAGCGCGTGGGCCAGGTTGCCGACATGGGTGCGCTGGCGCTCCACGACCTCCTGATTGTGCGCCATCAGGGCGTTCAGCTCGTCGGCCAGGGGCTCGAGCTCGACGGGATAGGTCTTTTCCAGGCGCTCGGCCTTGCCGCGGCGGACGTCGGCTATCTCGCGGCGCAGGGTGAACAGGGGTCGCAGGCCCACCCGCACCTGCAAGACCACCGCCACCGTCATGGTCAGGGCGAGCAACAGGAAGAAGCCGGCGGTGGCGACCGCAAAGCTGCGCACCTCGCGGTCGATCGGGCTGCGGTCCTCGGCGGTCATGAAGATCACCGGCAGCTCGCGCCCCGGCAACGTGGCCTGCGAGGCCATCGCCCGCAGCGGCAGGTCCAGCGGGTCTCGGGTGTCGTAGGAGACCGGCGCCCCGGGATTGGCGTTGAGCCGCTCGATGAGGTCGGCAGGTGCGCGGAGCTCCGAGTCCCACAGCGAACGGGAGCGGACCAACGTGCGCCAGCGCCCGTCGGGGGTCGGCTCGGCGAGCTGCCAGTAGCGACCGGAATAGGCGCGAAGAGCCCGCTCGTCGGTCAGCGCCGGGGCCAGCACCTCGCCCTGCGGGCCGATGGTGGTGCCGGAAACCAGGTTGTCGATGCGTTCCAGAAGGCCGGCGTCCATCGTGCGGAGCGCCGCCTGCTGGAACAGCATGGCGAGGACCAGCGCCGAGATCAGCAGGCCCGCGAGGCTCCACCCGGCGGCCAGCAGGACCAGCCGGCGGGCGAGCGAGGGACGGCGCAGGGCCTCCAGCCTCACGTGCGGGCGGCCTCGCTCCCCAGCTCGCTCTCGGGCGCGGTCAGCCGGTAGCCGAGGCCGCGGACCGTCTCGATCCGCTCGGGGCCGATCTTCTTTCGGACCCGACCGATAAACACCTCGATGGTGTTGGAATCGCGGTCGAAGTCCTGATCGTAGAGGTGCTCGACGAGCTCGGAGCGGCTGATCACCCGGCCCTGGTGCATCATCAGATAGTGCAGCAGCCGGTACTCCAGCGAGGTCAGGCGCAGCGGCTCGCCGTTCACCGAGGCGCGGGCGGCGCGCGGGTCGAGCCTGAGGCCGCCGCACGACAGGCTGGGAGCGGCGTGGCCGGCCGAGCGGCGCAGCAGGGCCCGCAGCCGGGCCAGCAGCTCCTCGGTGTGGAAGGGCTTGGTCAGGTAGTCGTCGGCGCCGGCGTCGAAGCCGGCCACCTTCTCGCTCCAGGCTCCGCGGGCGGTCAGGATCAGCACCGGGGCGGTCATGTTCTCGCGCCGCCAGCGCTCCAGCACCGAAACCCCGTCCACCTTGGGCAGGCCAAGGTCGAGGATCACCGCGTCGTACGGCTCGGTCTCGCCCAGGAACTGGGCTTCCTCGCCGTCGGGCGCGTGGTCCACCGCATAGCCGGCGTCGGTCAGCGCCAGCTTCAGCTGACGCGACAGGTACGGATCGTCTTCGACAAGCAGGATTCGCATAAAGAAAGCCCGTCCTTCGCCCAGATTGTCCCTAGCCGCCCTGGCGCGCCAGCATGGCGCCGCTCTCGGCGTCGACGATG
>JAQVDF010000328.1 GCA_028698405.1 Phenylobacterium sp.
GCCGGCGGCGACCCGCCAGCGTCACCGCGAGCTGCTCGGCGAGGCGCTGGAGCGGCTGGACAGCGCCTTGGCCCATGGCGAGGCGCCCGAGCTCGCCGCCGAGGATGTCCGGCTCGCCGCCCGGGCCCTCGACCGCATTACGGGCCGCATCCACCCGGAGGACGTGCTCGACCGGGTGTTCGCCAGCTTCTGCATCGGCAAGTGACGTTTCACGTGAAACACGCCGCCGTTCCTTCTCCACCGAGCTGATGCCCGAGGGGGGCGATGTTCCACGTGAAACAGCCGGCCCCGTGACCGGCCGCCTCACTTTCGCTATATGAGTGGCGCACACACCTGATCGGCGTCCGCTGGCCTCGCCCGGCGGGCGCCGCAGTCTTCTTCGGACCCTGGGATGAGCTGGGACGTCATTGTGATCGGCGGCGGCCATGCGGGCTGCGAGGCGGCAGCGGCGGCCGCCCGCGTCGGCGCGCGCACCTTGCTGCTGACCCACAAGGTCGAGACCATCGGCGAGATGAGCTGCAACCCGGCCATCGGCGGCCTGGGCAAGGGGCACCTCGTCCGGGAGATCGACGCCCTGGACGGTGTGATGGGCCGGATGGCCGACGCGGCGGGCATCCAGTTCCGGCTGCTCAACCGCTCCAAGGGCGCGGCGGTGCGGGGGCCTCGGGCCCAGATCGACCGCAAGCTCTATCGCCAGGCCATGCAGGCCGAGATGTCCGCCACCCAGAACCTCACCGTGAAGGCCGAGGCGGTCGAAGACCTGATCGTCGAAGACGGCCGGACGGCCGGCGTCGTGGGCGCGAGCGGCGAGGTCTACCGCGCCGGCCGGGTGGTGCTCACCACCGGCACCTTCCTCAAGGGCCTGATCCACATCGGCGAGCGTCGCATCCCCGCGGGCCGCGCAGGCGAGGCGCCGGCCATCGGGCTTTCCGACCGCCTCTACGCGCTCGGGCTCTCGATGAGCCGGCTGAAGACCGGCACCCCGGCCAGGCTCGACGGGCGGACCATCGCCTGGGAGCGATTGGAGATGCAGCAGGCCGACGAGCGGCCATCACCGTTCTCCTTCCTGACCCGCGAGATCACCAATCCGCAGGTCGCCTGCGGCATCACGTGGACCACGGCCGAAACCCACCGGATCATCGCCGAGCGGCTGAGCGAAAGCGCCGTCTACGGCGGCCGAATCTCCGGTCGGGGCCCACGATATTGCCCCTCGATCGAGGACAAGGTCGTCCGCTTCGCGGACAAGGAGAGCCACCAGATCTTCCTGGAGCCGGAAGGGCTGGACGACGACACCGTCTATCCGAACGGCATCTCGACTTCGGTTTCCGAGGAGACCCAGGACCTCTTCCTGCGCACCATCCCAGGGCTCGAGCAGGTGGCGGTGAAGCGTTACGGCTACGCCATCGAATACGACTACGTCGACCCGCGCGAGCTGTCGCCGACCCTGGAGGTCAAGCGGCTGCCGGGCCTGTTCCTGGCCGGCCAGATCAACGGTACGACCGGCTATGAGGAGGCGGGCGCCCAGGGGCTGGTCGCGGGCCTCAACGCGGCCCGGGCGGCTTCGGGCGCGGACCCGGCCGTGTTCGCCCGCGACGAGGGCTACCTCGGCGTGCTGATCGACGACCTGGTCACACGTGGTGTGACCGAGCCCTACCGGATGTTCACCAGCCGGGCGGAGTTCCGCCTGACCTTGCGGGCCGACAACGCCGACCAGCGCCTGACCCCGCGTGGGATCGCCCTGGGCTGCGTCGGGGGCGAGCGCCGCCGGGCGTGGGAGGCCAAGGCCAAACAGCTGGCGGCCGCCCGTGCCCAGGCCAGCGAACTCAGCCTGACGCCGACCGAGGCGGCCCGCCTCGGGCTTCCGGTCAAGGCCGACGGGCAGCGCCGTAACCTGTTGCAATTGCTGGCTTATCCCAGCATCGACTTCGACCGTCTGCGGGAGGTCTGGCCGCAGATCGGCGACTGGCCGGAGGAGGTCCGCGAGCAGGTCGAGATCGACGCGAGCTATGCCGGCTACCTCGACCGCCAGGCTGCCGACGCCGCCGCGTTCCGGCGGGACGAGAACCTCGCGCTGCCGGCCGACCTGGACTATGCAGCCGTCGGCGGGCTCTCCAGCGAAGTCCGGGAGAAGCTTTCGGCGGTCAGACCGCTGACCCTCGGCCAGGCCGCCCGCATCGAGGGCGTGACCCCCGGCGCCCTGACGGCGCTGCTCGCGCATGTCCGACGCAAAGTTGCTTGAGCCTGCGCCGGAGACGGTGACCGACGCCGCGAGCTTCGCGGCGGTCGCCGGCGCGGGTCCGGAGCAGGTGCGCGATCTGGAGCGCTACCGCGACCTTCTGGCCGAGTGGAACCAGAAGATGAATCTGGTGGGCGCCTCGACCCTTGACGCCTTCTGGTCGCGGCACGCCTGGGACTCGGCGCAGCTCCTGCCGCTCGCGCCCGAAGCCAGGGTCTGGGCCGACCTGGGCGCCGGGGCGGGCTTGCCCGGTGTCGTGCTCGCCATCATGCGCAAGGGCGACCCGGCGTTTCACGTTCACCTCGTGGAGAGCATGGCCAAGCGGTGCCGCTTCCTGCGGGCGGTGGTGGGCGAGCTCGGTTTGTCCGCGACGGTACACAACGCCCGCGCCGAGGATCTGCGGCTAACTGTGGATATCGTCACGGCGCGCGCTTGCGCCCCACTGCATCGCCTGCTCGGCTATGCGAAACCCTTCCTGCAGCGAGGGGCCACGGGCCTCTTCCTGAAGGGACAAGATGTGGCCACCGAACTGGAAGAGGCCACAAGATTTTGGGACTATGAGGCGGACGTGTTGCCGAGTCGCAGTGACGCGCGCGGCCGCATCGTCCGTGTGAGGAGACTGGGTCGTGCCCGAAAAGCCTGACCGGGGCCTGCGCGTGCTGGTCGTCGCCAACCAGAAGGGCGGCGTCGGCAAGACCACCACGGCGATCAACCTGGGGACCGCGCTGGCGGCCGTCGGCGAACGGGTGCTGCTGATCGATTCCGACCCGCAGGGCAACGCCTCCACCGGGCTCGGCGTCGGCCGGGCGCAACGCACCACCACCCTCTATGACGTGCTGATGGGGGAGAAGTCGGTTCTGGACGCCGTCGTGAAGACCGCGCTGCCGGGGCTCGACCTCGTGCCGGCCGATGCCGACCTGTCGGGCATCGAACTGGAGCTCGGCCAGACCGCCCGCCGCTCGTTCAAGCTGCGCGACGCCCTGGGACCGCTGCGCGAGCGGCGCGACTACACCTATGTGCTGATCGACTGCCCCCCGTCGCTGAACCTGCTGACTGTCAACGCAATGGCGGCGGCGGACGCGGTGCTGGTGCCCCTACAGTGCGAGTTCTTCGCGCTGGAGGGCCTGACCCAGCTGATGCGCACCGTCGACCTGGTGCGCGGGAGCCTCA
>JAQVDF010000329.1 GCA_028698405.1 Phenylobacterium sp.
CCGATCTGCAACCACCTCAGACGCCCAAGAAACCGCGCCGGAACCAGCCTCAAAGCTCGCCGACCCGCCCGCACCACGCCAAAGCCACACCGACCCACGTTTGCGCAACACTCCCCATGATGGGGAGGGAGGTTTCCTATTCCCCCACCACCACCGTCGGCTCGTGCTCCACGGGGAAGTTGACCGAGCAGGCGAGGAAGCACTTCTCGGCGGCCTGGCCGTGCAGGCGCGCGGCGGTTTCGGGGTCGGAGCCGGGGGCGATGGTCACCACCGGCCGCAGCACCACCTGGGTGAACCGGCCGCCGCCGTCGGCGCTCTCGACGAGCACGCCCTCGGCGTGGTCCTCGTAGGCGGTGACCACCACGCCGGCCTCGGCGGCCAGGTGCAGGTACCAGAGCTTGTGGCAGGCGCTGAGTGCGGCGGTCAGCAGCTGCTCGGGATTCCAGCGGGTCCGGTCGCCCCGGAAAGCCGGGTCGGACGTGCCGGGGATGGGCGGGCGGCCCTCGGCGCGGATCTCATGGTCGCGGCTGTAGCTGCGGTAGGTCTTCGTCCCCTCCCCGGTGTTTCCGGTCCAGACGACATCGACCTCGTAACGGTGCTTGCGCTCGGCCATGGCGGGGCTCCTCGGGCGAATGGGCCGGCATTTGAGTCGAGATCGGAACCTCCGGCAACACCACGTCATCAAGCGTGTTTGGAGAGGCGCCGCGACGCAGCGTAAAAGGCCCCGCTCCAAGACGCGAGGACCGGCGCATGGCCATTCCCTTCATCGACCTTCAGGCCCAGCGCCGCCGCCTGGGCGAGCCGCTCGAAGCCGCCATTCTCAAGGTCGTCCGCTCGGGCGCCTACATCATGGGCCCCGAGATCGGCGAGCTCGAACGCCAACTCGCCGAATTCGGCGAGGCGCCCTTCGCCCTGTCCTGCGCCAACGGCACCGACGCCCTGGTGCTGGCGCTGATGGCGTTCGGGATCGGGCGGGGCGACGCGGTGTTTTGCCCGAGCTTCACCTTTGCGGCGACCGCCGAGTGCGCCCCGCTGGTCGGCGCCGAGCCGGTGTTCGTGGACATCGACACGGACACCTACAACCTCGACCCGGCGAGCCTTGAGGCCGCCATCGAAGCGGTGAAGCGCGAGGGCCGGCTCGCGCCCAAGGCGATCATCGCCGTCGACCTGTTCGGCCAGCCGGCCGACTATCCGGCCATCGCCGCCGTCGCCGCCCGTCACGGCCTGAAGCTGATCGCCGACAGCGCTCAGGGCTACGGCTGCACCCTGAACGGACGCCATCCGATCCACTGGGCGGACATGGCCACCACCAGCTTCTTCCCGGCCAAGCCGCTCGGCTGCTACGGCGACGGCGGCGCGGTGCTCTGCAAGGACGAGCGGCTGCACGACATCCTGGTCTCGCTGCGCGTCCACGGCCAGGCGGTGAAGTCGGACCTCGGAGGCCGCGACATCGGCCACGACCCCCGCTACCTAAACCTGCGGATCGGCACCAACAGCCGCATGGACACCCTTCAGGCCGCCGTCCTGATCGAGAAGCTGAAGATCTTCGCGGACGAGATCAGGCTGAGGAACGAGGTCTCCGATCGCTACGCCCAGGGGCTGTCTGACGTTGTGAAGACGCCCAAGGTGATCGCCGGGGGCCGCTCGGTGTGGGCCCAGTACACCATCGAGACCCCCGACCGCGACGGCCTGGCCGCGCACCTGAAGGCCCAGGAGATCCCGACCGCGGTCTACTATCCCATCCCCATCCACAAGCAGGCCGTCTATGCTGGCTTCGCCAAGGCGCCCGGCGGACTGCCGGTGTCCGAGGCCAAGTCGGGCGCGGTCATCAGCCTGCCCATGCACCCCTATCTGGAGCCGCAGGTGCAGTCCCAGGTCATCGAGGCGGTCCGCAGCTTCCACGGGAAGGGCGCATGAACGCTCCGGGGCCGGTCGCGGCCGCCGAGGCGATGGCGGCCGAATTCGAGCGCCGCGCCGCGGCCCGCGAGCTGACCGTCGGGGTCCTGGGGCTGGGCTACGTCGGCCTGCCGCTGACCGAAGGCTTCCTCGGCAAGGGTTTCAAGGTGCTGGGCTTCGATCCCGACGCCGAGAAGATCGCCGCCCTGGAGGCCGGGCGCACCTACATCCGCCACATCGACGACGCGCGCGTGGCCGTGATGCGCGACACCGGCCGCCTCGACCTGACCACCGACCCGGCCAGGCTCGCTGAGGCCGACGCGCTGCTGATGTGCGTGCCGACCCCGCTCAACCAGCACCGGGAGCCGGACCTGTCCTTCGTGGAAGCCGGCGCCAGGACCATCGCCGCCCACCTGCGTCCGGGTCAGCTGGTGGTGCTGGAGTCGACCACCTACCCGGGGACCAGCGAGGAGCTGATTCGGCCGATCCTCGAGGCCGGCGGCTTGAAGTCGGGGACCGACTTCGCGCTCGCCTACAGCCCCGAGCGGGAGGATCCCGGCAACATCCAGTTCGGCGCGACCTCGATCCCCAAGGTGGTGGGCGCCGACACCGAGCCCGAACGGCGGATGGCGGTCGCCCTCTATTCCACCCTCACCCAGGTGGTGCCGGTCTCCGACCTGAAGACCGCCGAGGCGGTGAAGCTGACCGAGAACGTCTTCCGGCTGGTCAACATCGCCCTCGTGAACGAGCTGAAGGTCGTCTACGAGAGCCTCGGAATCGACATCTGGGAGGTGGTCGAGGCAGCCAAGACCAAGCCGTTCGGCTACATGCCCTTCTATCCGGGGCCGGGCCTGGGCGGCCACTGCATCGGCATCGACCCCTTCTACCTGACCTGGAAGGCCCGGGCGCACGGCGAGGCGACCCGCTTCATCGAACTGGCGGGCGACGTGGTCACCGCCATGCCGCGGCGGGTGGTCGGCCATGTCTCCGAGGCGCTGTCCACCAGGCTGGGCAAGGCGGTGCGCGGAGCCCGCGTGCTGGTCCTGGGCCTAGCCTACAAGAAGAACGTCGACGACATGCGCGAGAGCCCCTCGCTGGAGATCATCGAGCGGCTGCGCGGCCGGGGCGCCGAGGTCGACTACTACGACCCCTTCATCCCACAGGCGCTCGACACGCGCGAGCATCCCGAGGTCGCCGGCATGTCGAGCATCGCCTGGAGCCGGGAAGCCCTGGGGACTTACGACTGCGCGGTGATCTGCACAGACCACGACGGCGTCGACTACGCCGCCCTGGTCGAGACCCTGCCGCTGGTGGTCGACACCCGCAACGCCACCGCCCGCCTGCCGGCGGAGCTGGCCGCCAAGGTCGTCAAGGCCTAGGGTCGGTACTCAATTAGGCGTGGCGAGCTTTCTACCGTTCTGATTCAAGGCTTCTGGAAGGGAGCCTTGAATGCGGAAGCTCTACTGGCTGGACGACGAAGCGTGGTCGAAAATCGAGCC
>JAQVDF010000330.1 GCA_028698405.1 Phenylobacterium sp.
CCAGAGATGCTCCGATGACCCTGCGACGACTGCTGGCGACGCTGAAGGACCTCCCCAGACTGGCCCGGTTCGCGGCCCTGGCGGAGCTCGCCTGCGACCGGGCGGCGCACGGCCAGTACGAGGCCGCCCTCGAGCTGCTGCGCAAGGCCTACGCCGCCCGCGGCGAGACGGCTCCCTCGCCACGGGTGGGCGTAGAGCCCAATATGCTGGTGGTGCACATCGCAGGCCGGTTGCAGGACGTGCCGCTGACCCTGACCGCCGCGCGCCTCGCAATCCGCCAGCTCGAGGACGGCGAAGGCCGCTACAGCCCGCCCGAGCGGCTCTACCTTATCTACTGGTGCCAGACAGCGCTGCGCTATTGCGCGCAGATCTCGCCGCTCGACCGGCAGGGGATCGCCGAGGAGACGCCGCTGGTGTTCGACGACCTCGACCTTCGCGAGGTTTCTCCCCGCATCCGCCGCAACTTTCCGGTCTATACGCCGACCGATCCCGAGTTCTTCCGCTAGCGGCGACGGGGGAAGACCAGCTCGGCGTCGCGCAGGTGCGGCCGGTTGAGGCGCTCGTAGTGTTTGGGCTCTAGGCGCTGCATCAGCGCATCGAGCAGGTCGGAGCCGTCGGCGGCCGGGTCCGGCGTCTGGCCGAACACCTCGCGCCACAGCGCGGCCGCCTCGCGCGCGATCCGTTCCTTCCGCCCGTCCATCCGAGCCAGCGCCTCCGGGTTGAGCTGCATCAGTCAGCCAACTCCCCAGGACGCCGTCCCGTTCCGATGAATTGTGGTTAACGGACCGCTACTTAGGCGCAGCCGACACCCGCCCCGAGGGGCGGGTTCGGGCGGGCGTCAGCCCCGCAGCTTGCGCAGCAGCACGTCCAGGTCGCGCGCGAGCTGGGCGTCGGCCTGCTTCAGCTCCTCGATCCGGCGCACGGCGTGCAGCACGGTCGTGTGGTCGCGGCCCCCGAAGCGGCGGCCGATGTCCGGCAGGCTGCGGGTGGTGATCTGCTTGGCGAGCCACATGGCCGCCTGGCGGGGCCGGGCGACCGCACGGGCGCGACGCTCGGAGATCAGGTCGGCCTGCTTCAGCCCGAAGTGCTCGGCGACCACCTTCTGGATCTGGTCGACCGTGACCCGCTTCTCGTTGCAGGCCAGGTGCGGCCGAAGGATCGCCTGGGCTTCGTCCAACGACAGGCGGGCCAACTGGCCGCCGACACGGGCGACGAGGGTGTTCAGCGCCCCTTCCAGCTCGCGGACGCTGTCGGTGAAGCGGTCCGCCAGGAACTGCAGAACCTCGGGGCGGGCCGAGGGCACGAAACCGCCCTGCTCGGCGAGGGTCGCAAGCTTGCGTTCGAGGATGCCGAGGCGAAGGTTCCGGTCGGCGGGCTCGATGCCGCAGACCAGGCCGGCCTGCAGGTGCGAACGCAGCCGCGGCTCCATGTCGGAGAGTTCGGTCGGAGAGCGGTCGGCGGTCATCACCACGCGGCGGCCGTCCTCCACCAGGGCGATCAGGGTGTGGAACAGCTCCTCCTGGGTGGAGGGCTTGCCGGCCACGAAGTGGACGTCGTCGATCAGCAGCAGGTCGGCCCGGCGCAGCTCGTCCTTGAAGCTGCTGGTCTGGCGATCCTGGATTGCCTTCACGAACGCCTGGGTGAACCGCTCGGCGGTCAGGTAGACCACCTTCTTTTCGGGCGCCGTCTGCATGGCCTCCCAGGCCAGCGCGTTCAGCAGGTGGGTCTTACCGAAGCCGTAGGGACCGTGGAACAGCACCGGGTTGAAGTGGCCGTCGGCCCAGGACGCGACCCGGCGGGCCACCGCGAAGGCGAATTCGTTGGCCGGGCCCGATACGAAGGTGTCGAACCGGAACCGGTCCTGCAGCCCTTGCAGACGGCCGGTGCGCACCGCGGCGGCGGAGGCCTGCGGCACGTCGATCTCGATGACCGGCTGCGCGGGCGCGGGCGCCGCGGCCGGCTCGCTGCGGCCGGCGACGGAATCGAACTCCATCTTGGATTTCAGGTCGAGGCGGCGACCCATCGGATCGTTCTGCGCCCACAGCTCACCGATGCGCCGCCAGGCGTGCCGGCGAATCCAGTCGCGGGCGACGCCCGTCGCGGCCACCAGGCACACCTCGCCCTGGTGCTCGCGGAGCGCCGCAGGGCCGAGCCACGACCCGAACGTCGCCTCGCCGAGTTCGCGCCTCAGCGCCTGGCAAGTCTTCGTCCAAACCGCACCCGCCGGCATCTCCGACGCCGCCACGTAACCCCCGCTCGTCATTCGCCAACCCCCGATCCTTCATCCCGACTTCAGCCGCCGCCAAAGCCAGTTCCTTAAAGACAACAAGATCTTATCCGCCGCGGAGATACGCCCGCGCCGCTGCCTGTTTCATCCGCACAGAGATGGAAAACGTCCTTAGGAGCCCTCAGACTATTCGGGGCCGCCGGCCGGTCAACGGGGATTCTTGGCGGCTGGAAACGATATTTTCGTTGACTCGCCGGGAGCCCTTGGCGGCCCAAGGGAAACTGGCTTTTCGAACCCGGCAGGCTGAGAAGATTCGTCGCAGGCTACGCGCATAAAAGCGCCGCAAAACGAAACCGCGCCCGCCGACGGTTTCGGCAGGCGCGGTCGTAAACGTTAATTTTTCAGCGTGTTAGCGCCCTGGTAGGGCGCAGCGCCTCTAGGCCGCCGAGTTCGACAGCTTCTTGAGGGCCGCAGCCAGGCGGGACACCTTCCGGGCGCCGGTGTTCTTGTGGAACACGCCCTTGGACACCGCGCGCATCAGCTCCGACTGGGCCTCGACGAACGCGCTCTTGGCGGCCGTCGCATCGCCCGCCGACAGCGCTTCTTCGAAACGGCGCAGGTAGGTGCGGACGCGAGAACGACGCGCCTTGTTGATCTCGGTGCGACGGGCGATCTTTCGCGCCGCCTTCTTGGCGCCGGGCGTGTTGGCCATGCTTGCTCTCAGAACAGGTTGACGCGCCCGGACGCTCGGCCCGGGCGTGAAATCGGAGGCGCGGATATACGGGATGGGGCCTTGCGGGGCAAGCCCCTTCCGCCCCTCAGCGGCCGGTGAACTTCGCCGGGCGCTTCTCCACGAAGGCCGCCATGCCTTCCTTCTGGTCGTCGAAGGCGAACAGCGAATGGAACAGCCGACGCTCCATCCGGACGCCCTGGCTGAGCGGGGTCTCGTAGGCGGCGCCGATCAGCTCCTTGGCGATCATCACCGCCTGGGGAGAGAGGGAGGCGATCTTCTTCGCCGCCTCCATCGCCGTCGGCAGCAGCTCGGCGACGGGGACGATGCGGCTGACCAGCCCGGCGCGCTCGGCCTCGGCGGCGTCCATCATCCGGCCGGTCAGCACCATCTCCATGGCCTTGGACTTGCCGACGAAGCGGGTGAGGCGCTGGGTGC
>JAQVDF010000331.1 GCA_028698405.1 Phenylobacterium sp.
GGGCGGCTCCCGCCTCAGGGGGCGACGGTGACGTAGCCGGTGGCGTCGCAGGCGCATGCGTGGGCGCCGGTGTCGGCTGGGCCGCCGCGGTCGTCTCGAGACGCGGCTGCACGGTGGCGGCTGGCCGCGGCGGGGCGGGCGACGGCGGGGCGGGGGCCGAGGCCGTGGGAGCCGCCGCCGGCGCCTGGCGCAGCGTCACCGTCGCGGGGGCGGCCGACGCAGCCGCGGCCGCACCGGTCTGGCCAGCGGCGGGCGCCGTGGCCGGGCCGCCGACCTTTGGCGGCGGCGCCATCTTGTTCAGCTCCTGCATGTTCACGACCTGCTGGAAGTCCTGGAACAGCAGGATGCGGACGTAATCGATGGGCGCGGCGTCGGAGGCCAGCGCCACCCGCCACTTGCCGTCCAGCCCCTTGACCGCCACGCCCACCGGCAGTCCGCGCGGCAG
The DNA here is from genome assembly GCA_028698405.1 of Phenylobacterium sp. Taxonomy (GTDB): domain Bacteria; phylum Pseudomonadota; class Alphaproteobacteria; order Caulobacterales; family Caulobacteraceae; genus Phenylobacterium. Next base: position 446 of record JAQVDF010000331.1, read on the forward strand.
CATGCCGCCGTCGCCCGAGGTCACGACCCGGTCGCCCTCCTTCACCGGGTCCTGCCCGCGCAGGTATTCGAGCCTGGGGTTGGGGCCTGCATCCCCCGTCAGGATGGCGCGGGCGTTGGTGCGGTCGATCATCACCGGCATGCGCGAGGCCGGATCGGTCAGCATCAGGATGCGGCTTGCGCCCTCGGTGACGCCGACCACCCGGCCGACGAGGCCTGTCTCGCTCATCACCGGATGGCCCGGCTGGACGCCCTTTTCCTTGCCGGCGTTGGCGAGCCGGGCCTGCGAGAACGGCCCGCGCGCGTCCAGCACCACCCGCGCGGCGACCATCGGGATCGGCGGATCGGTCTGCAGGCCCAGCAGGCTCTTGTAGCGTTCGTTGGTGTCGCGCAGCGCCGCGGCCAGGTCGCGCCACTGGCGCATCTCGGCCAACTCGGCCTTCAGCCGGCGGTTCTCGGAGACGGCGAAGAAGTAGCCCCGCACGGCGTCGACGCCGTCGCCGATCCAGCGCAGCGGCGTGGACAGCACCCCGCCCACCGGCGCCGCCACCTTGTCGCCCACCTCTCGCGTGACGTTGTAGGCGCCGGCCGAGATGTCCCCGCGCCGGTCGTTCATCAGCAGCGCCAGGGCCACGATGGAGGCGATGACGACCGCGACCGTCGCCATCCAGGTGAGCGGCACTTTCAGCTCGCCGAACGTCGAGTCCCGCAGGGACACTGGTCGCCTCCAATCAGCGACTTACGCCGTCAGCCCCCCAGCCGACGCGAATCGTTGAAGTCCAAGGTTTAAGCGAGAGTGGACTCGAGGACGCCCTTCATCCACTTCGGATGCTCGAGCACCTTGCCGCACCCCAGCGCCACGCAGGACAGCGGATCGTCGGCGACGGTCACCGGCAGGCCGGTGTGGTCGCGGATCTCCGAGTCCAGGCCGCGCAGCAGCGCCCCGCCCCCGGTCAGCATGATGCCCTTGTCGGCGATGTCGGAGGCCAACTCCGGCGGGGTGGCTTCCAGCGCCAGCTTCACCGCATCGACGATCTGGCCGACCGGTTCGGACAGCGCGTCCGAGGCCTGCTTCTCGCTGATCCGCACCTCGCGCGGAACGCCCTGCATCAGGTCGCGGCCCTTGACCTCGATCGACAGCCCCTCGCCGTCGGACGGGGCCCGGGCGGTGCCGATCTCCTTCTTGATCCGCTCGGCGGTGGTCTCGCCGATCAGCAGGTTATGGTTGCGGCGCATGTAGCTGATGATCGCCTCGTCCATCTTGTCGCCGCCGACCCGGACAGAGCGCGAATAGACGATGCCCGACAGCGACAGGACGGCCACCTCGGTGGTGCCGCCGCCGATGTCCACCACCATCGAGCCGGTCGGCTCGTGGATCGGCAGGCCGGCGCCGATCGCCGCCGCCATCGGCTCGTCGATCAGGCCCACACGGCGGCCGCCGGCGTTGAGGCAGGAATCGTTGATGGCCCGGCGCTCCACCGCGGTCGCCCCGGACGGCACGCAGACGATCACCTTCGGGTTCACGAACCCCTTCCGGTTGTGAACCTTGCGGATGAAGTACTTGATCATCTCCTCGGCGACTTCGAAGTCGGCGATGACCCCGTCGCGCATCGGACGGATCGCTTCCATGTGGCCGGGAGTGCGGCCCAGCATCTGCTTGGCCTCGATGCCGACGGCGTGGACGACCTTGCGGCCGCCGACGTTCCGCAGGGCCACCACGGACGGCTCGTTCAGCACGATGCCCTTGCCCTTCATGTAGATCAGGGTGTTGGCGGTGCCGAGGTCGATGGCGATATCGTTCGAGATGGCGCCGAAGAGGGACTGGAGCATGCAGGGCCCTAAGCGAGATGCGGCTGACGTTAGTGTTCTTGATGTCGCGTATACGGGTCCCCAGAACCCCTGAGCGTCGGCCCCTAACGCCTCGAATCGAAGCGCTCGACCCCCAGGACTCGCTGACAGGACAATAGCTCGTGTGCCCCGCCATAGAGGGGAGATCAAGGGTTATTCAAAGGGTGCGCCGCCCCGCCGCGCGCCTTCGCGCCGCTCTGCGCCGCACATCCTTGTGGGCGAATCGCCGGACGCCCGATTCGCCTCTGGCGTGTAGAGGCCGGGACGGCGCTTCGAGCGCCTCCTCGCCCTTCAGGTCCGGCGGTGCCGGCAGGGACGAATGTCGCCGGGGGCGGGCCGCGCGTCCGGCGCCGGCGGCTCGAAGATCGCCAGATAGCCCAGACCGCCGCGCAGGGTGATGAAGTCCGTCTGCCTGTAGCCCACCGCCTCGAGCTCGCATTTCAGGAGGTCGGGCGGCGTGCCGTGGTGTTCGGGCAGCCGGTCCACGTCGAGGATGCCGACCCGCGCGCCCGGCTTCAGCGCCGGCGCCAGGTTCCACATCAGCGCGTAGGGCTGGGCGATCTCGTGGTACATGTGGGCCAGGATCGCCCGGTCGACGGAGGCCGGCGGCAGCTTGGGATCGTCGGCCGCTCCGATGACGATCTCGATGTTGCCGAGGCCCCGCCGCTCGACCTCCTCGCGAAGCTCCTCGAGGTGCGCCGGCATCACGTCCTGGGCGTAGACCCGGCCCTGCGGCCCGACCGCCGGCGACAGGCGCAGGGCGTGGTAGCCGGATCCCGCGCCGATGTCGGCCACCGCCATGCCGGGCGCAACGCCCAGCGCGCGGATGATCTGGCCGGACTCGTCGGCCTTGTCGCGGTCGGGCCCGGAGGTCCAGGTGGAGCCGACGATCTCGGCGATCGGCCGGTCCGGCTCGGGAAAGCCGGCGGCGACGGGCGGCCGCGCCTCGCCGCTGGCCTGCGCGTCCGGCTGGCCCGCGCTCGGCTGGCTGCAGGCGGCCGCCGTGAGGGCGGCGAGAATCGCGGCGATCATCTTCATGCGGGCGCGACTATCGTGGCGGAGCCGGGCCGAAACTGTGGCGCCGCTCGCGGGGCGATGCG
>JAQVDF010000332.1 GCA_028698405.1 Phenylobacterium sp.
GTGCCGGCGGTGCTGAAGGAGCTGGGCGGGGTGCTGCGGCGCGACGCGCTCACCGTCTCCGGCCGCACCCAGGGCGAGATCGCCGACCAGGCCAAGGTCTGGAACCGCGAGGTGATCTGGACCATGGTCGAGCCCATCGATCCCTCTTCGGGTGTCTGGGTGCTGCGCGGCAACCTCTGCCCGAACGGAGCCATCCTGAAGCCCAGCGCCGCCACGCCCGAGCTGCTGACCCATCGGGCGCGGGCCGTCGTGTTCGAGGACATCGAGGACTACAAGGCGCGGATCGACGATCCGGACCTGGAGGTCGACGAGAACTCCATCCTGGTGCTCAAGGGCTGCGGCCCCAAGGGCTATCCCGGGATGCCGGAGGTCGGGAACATGGCCCTGCCGCCCAAGCTGCTGGCCAAGGGCGTGCGCGACATGGTCCGCATCTCCGACGCGCGAATGAGCGGGACCGCCTACGGCACCGTCATCCTGCACGTCTCTCCGGAGTCCGAGGCCGGCGGGCCGCTGGCGCTGGTCCGGACGGGCGACGAGATCGAGTTCGACGGCCCCAACCGCCGGCTGGAGCTGCTGGTGGACGAGGCCGAGCTCGCCCGCCGGCGGGCGGAGTGGGAGGCCGGCCGCAAGCCGTCCGACTTCACCCGCGGCTGGTACCGGCTCTACATCGACACCGTCCTGCAGGCCGACCAGGGCGCCGACCTCGACTTCCTGGTCGGCAAGTCCAGCGCGGACGTGACGCGGGAATCCCACTGATGGCGGCAACCCCGGCCCTGCTCGCCTGCGACTGGGGCACCACCAACCTGCGCGCCTGGACGCTGGACGCCGACGGCGCCGTGCTGGTGGACCGCGACTTTCCGCTGGGCGTCTCGAAGCTCGCGCCCGGCGAGGCGGCGCGCCGCTTCGAGGCGGAGGTGCGCCCGGCGATGCAGGGGGAGGGCCTGCCGGCCGTGATGTGCGGCATGATCGGCTCCAACCTCGGCTGGGTCGAAATCCCCTATCTCGACTGTCCGGCGGCCGCCGGGGATCTCGGCGCGGCGATGGCTCAGCCCGCGCCCGGCGTGCGGATCGCACCCGGCCTGCGCTGCCCGGGCCTGGCCGCCGCGCCGGATGTGATGCGGGGCGAGGAGGTGCAGGTGTTCGGCTGGCTGGCCGCCGATGCTGCCCGCCGCACGGGCCGCCAGGTGGTCTGCCACCCCGGCACCCACGCCAAGTGGATCCTGATCGAGGACGGGCGGATCGTGCGGTTCGTCACCGCCATGACCGGCGAGCTGTTCGCCGTCCTGCGCCGCCACAGCATCCTGAGGAGCGACGCCGATCCGGACGATCCCGACGCGTTCGACGAGGGCGTGGTCGCGGCCGGCGACGGCGGCGCGCTCGCCGCGCGGCTGTTCACCGCCCGGGCCCGGGTTGTGGGGCAGGGGGCGCCGGCCGAGAGCACGCCGGCCTACCTTTCGGGCGTGCTGATCGGCGCCGAGACGGCCAGCCTGCCGGAGCTGCTGGGCTTGGCCGACGAGACGCCCATCGCCCTGCTGGGCGATCCGGGCCTGACCCGCTGGTACGCCCGCGCCCTGACGACGCGCGGCCGGGAGGTGTCCGAACACGACGGCGAGGCGGCGGCGATCGCCGGTCTCTCCGCCCTGGCTGGACTGGAGGGTGTCCGATGAGGCTGCAGGAGGCGCTGGCCGAGTGCCCGGTGGTGGCCATCGTTCGGGGGATCACACCTGACGAGGCGGTCGCCCACGCCGAGGCGCTGTTCGCGGCCGGGGTGCGCGGGATCGAGGTGCCGCTCAACTCGCCCGAGCCTTTCGAGAGCATCCGGCGCCTGGCCGAGGCGATGGCCGGCCGGATGGCCGTGGGCGCGGGCACGGTGCTGCGGCCGCAGGACGTCAACGCCGTGCAGGAGGCCGGCGGAACCATCATTGTCGCGCCCAACACCAACGTGACGGTGATCCGTCGGGCGCTGGAGCTGGATCTCGATCCGGCCCCGGGGTTCGCCACCGCCACCGAGGCCTTCGCCGCCTACGAGGCGGGCGCGCGCCACCTGAAGCTGTTCCCCGCCGCCACCTACGGCCTCGTCCACCTGCGTCAGCTGTCGGCGGTGCTGCCGCCGGATGTGGTGGTGTGGGCGGTGGGCGGGGTCGGGGCCGAGACGATGGCCGAGTGGCGCGCCGCCGGGGCCGGCGCCTTCGGGATCGGCGGCGAGCTGTTCAGGCCCGGCCAGAGTGTCGAGGAGACCGCGCAGAAGGCCGCCAAGGTGGCCGCGGCGGCCAGGTCTTCGCCCGCCTGATCAGCCGCGTCGCGCCAACCGCTGCCCGCGCTGCGCCTGCAGCCGGCCGACCTCGGTGTGCGGCGGCACGGTGCGGTCGACCCAGGCCTCGGCCTCGCCGGCGAATTCCGGCGAACTGACGATGGCGGCATAGCGGCCGATGGCGTTCTCGAGCGAAGGCATCAGCTGGCCCCGCTCGGTGCCCAGCGCCACGGCCGGCGGGCGCGGCGCGGCCCATCCGAATTCGGCCGACGGCGCGCCGCGGACCAGGCCGACGTCGAGGTCCAGGGTGGCGGCGATGAGCTGTCCGAACTCGGCCCAGCTGACTGCGCCCTCGTTGGCCAGGTGCCAGAGACCCACGGCGCCGTCGATGGCCAGGTCCAGGGTCGTCTCCACGAGGTCGGGCACGTGGGTGGGCGAGACGACGAGATCGTCGGCGGCGGTGAAGGTTTCACCGCGCCGCAGCGTCCGCAGCAGATGGGCGGCGAAGTTGTGGGGATCGTATGGAGAGAAGAAGGCCGCGGTGCGGATCATCAGCGCCCTGCCGCAGTCGGCCAGGATCGCACTCTCCGCCTCGGCCTTGCTGCGGCCGTAGACGTTGAGCGGGGAGGGCGCGTCGCTCTCCAGGTAGGGCCGTCCGATCCGGCCGTCGAACACCAGGTCGCTGGAGAAGCCGACGAAGGGCACGCCCTCGGCCTCGCAGGCCCAGGCTAGCCGCAGGGCGCCCGCGGTATTGGCTTCCATGCAGCCGTCGCATTCGGTCTCGGCCTCGTCCACCCGCACCCAGCCGGCGGCGTTGATCACCGCCCAGGGTTGGTAGGTCGTCATCGCCGTGGCGATGGCCTCCTCGCGGGAAAGGTCAAGCTGTGCGCGACTGGTCAGCACATAGTCGATGCCGCGCCACTCGCAGGCCCGGGCGATGGCCTTGCCGAGGGTTCCGGTGGCCCCGGTGATCAAGAGCGGCCGGCGGCCGGCCGGCGGCGGGCGCCATTCGCGACGGGGCTCGGGTGTCTCCAGCGTGCGGAACACCGGGCGGAACGATAGGCGGATGTCGCGGCGCCACCAGCCCGGTCCATCCGCCACAGC
>JAQVDF010000333.1 GCA_028698405.1 Phenylobacterium sp.
AACGTCATGGCCCGCGGCGTCGCCATGCACTGCGCCTTCGCCGAGGCCTTCCTGCGCGACGGGTTCTAGGGCGGACCCATCCGGACGCTCCGGCGTTTGGACGGGGAACGACGAAAGCCCGCCATGTCCGAGGCCGCCGCGGGGGCGGCCGCGGCCGGCGCCTGCGCGCGGCGCCTGCAGCGTCGCACGGGCGTTCAGCTGTCGAGGAAGCTGCGGAGCTTGCGGCTCCGGCTGGGGTGCTTGAGCTTGCGCAGCGCCTTGGCCTCGATCTGGCGGATCCGCTCGCGGGTGACGCTGAACTGCTGGCCCACCTCCTCGAGGGTGTGGTCGGTGTTCATGCCGATGCCGAAGCGCATCCGCAGCACCCGCTCCTCGCGCGGGGTCAGCGAGGCCAGCACCCGCGTCGTGGTCTCGCGCAGGTTGGACTGGATGGCGGCGTCGATCGGCAGCACCGCGTTCTTGTCCTCGATGAAGTCGCCGAGGTGGCTGTCCTCTTCGTCCCCGATGGGGGTTTCGAGGCTGATCGGCTCCTTGGCGATCTTCAGCACCTTGCGCACCTTCTCGAGCGGCATGGCGAGCTTTTCGGCCAGTTCTTCCGGCGTCGGCTCGCGGCCGATCTCGTGCAGCATCTGGCGGCTGGTGCGGACGATCTTGTTGATCGTCTCGATCATATGCACCGGGATGCGGATGGTGCGGGCCTGGTCGGCGATCGAGCGGGTGATCGCCTGCCGGATCCACCAGGTGGCGTAGGTCGAGAACTTGTAGCCGCGGCGGTACTCGAACTTGTCGACCGCCTTCATCAGGCCGATGTTGCCCTCCTGGATCAGGTCCAGGAACTGCAGGCCGCGGTTGGTGTATTTCTTGGCGATGGAGATCACCAGGCGCAGGTTCGCCTCGACCATCTCCTTCTTGGCCTGACGGGCCTCGCGCTCACCCTTCTGCACCGTCTGAACGATGCGGCGGTAGTCGTCGATCGGCACGCCGGTCTCTTGCGCCAGGGCGGCGACCTCGGCGCGGATCTCGGAGATCTGGGCCGCGTCGTTGGTGGCGAACTTGCTCCACCGGACGCCCAGCTCCTTCACCTTCTCGGCCCAGTCGGGGGTCATTTCCACCCCCAGATAGGCCTTGAGGAACTCGGCGCGGCTGATGCCGTAGCTGTCGGCGAGGCGGAACAGGCGGCCCTCCAGGCCGACCAGCCGCTTGTTGATGGCGTAGAGCTGCTCGACCAGCGCCTCGATCCGGGCGTTGTTCAGCTTCAGCGTCTTCAGATGCTGGACGATGGTCGAGGTGGCCGCGTTGTAGGCCTTGCGGTCCTCTTGCGACAGGTCCTGGCCGGCCAGCTTCTGGGCGACCAGCTTCTCCTGCAGGCCGCGGAAGCTCTCGAACTCGGCGGCGATGGCGTCGAGGGTGGCCATCACGCCGTCGCGGAGCTCGGCCTCCATGGCGCTGATGGTCGGGCCGGCGCCGTCGTCGAAGTCGTCGTCGGACTCGCCGCCGCCTTCACCGTCCTCGGCCTTGGCCTCCTCGGTCTCCTCGGTCTCCTCGCTGTCGGCGGCGGCCGGCGCCGAGGCGCCGTTCTGGCCGCCGTAGGTCTGTTCGAGGTCGATCACCTCGCGAAGCAGGATGCGGCCCGAGCCCAGCTCCTCGCGCCAGACCATGATGGCTTCGAACGTCAGGGCGCTCTCGCAGAGACCCCGGATCATGGTGTCGCGGCCGGCCTCGATGCGCTTGGCGATGGCGATCTCGCCCTCGCGCGAGAGCAGCTCGACCGAGCCCATTTCGCGCAGGTACATGCGCACCGGGTCGTCGGTACGGTCGTAGGCCGGCCCCTTGGTGGTCTCGACCACCGCGGTCTCTTCGCGGACGGCGACCTCGCCGCCCTCGGCGTCCTCTTCGGCTTCGACGACGTTGACGCCCATCTCAGAGAGCATGGCGAGGGTGTCTTCGATCGCCTCGGAGCTGACCTCTTCGGACGGCAGAACCTTGTTCAGCTCGTCCATGGTGACGTAGCCGCGGGCCTTCGCCTGCTTGATGAACTTCTTGACCGCAGCATCGGTCAGATCGAGGAGCGGCCCGTCGCCGCCCTGACCTTCGGCTGCGTTCGGAGTGGCTTCAGCTTCGGCCGTCGTGGTGCTCATCGACATCTCCAATCCGACCTTCGTCCCCTGCAAGAACGGGGCCGGACATGCTTAATGGGCCGTGCAAGGACCTTCGGGCTTTAAGACCCTGTGTCCTTCCAAATCGTTCCCGTCCTTATTGCGCGCGTCAGTGCGTCGCGCTCGGCCTTGAGGCGCATGAAACGGGCAGCGTCGGACGCCCCGGCCAATCCACGCTTCGCGGCTGCCAGGTCCTGTTCCAACGCAGATGCCCGCGCCAAAGCGTCGAAGGCCTGCGACCACTGGGCTCTGGCGGCACTGAGGGAGACATCCTCTTGGAGGAAGGGCGCGCCCGACTTCGCGGCGGCCCGGTCGATGTCTGTCAATAGCTCGCTAAACCCGCACGAGCGCAGATGGCGTGTGAGGGATGCCGTGTCAAGGTGCTCGGCCTCCAGGCGCAGCCGGATGATTTCCCTGACCAATTCGGATAACGCCGCTTCCCCGAAGCCGTCGGCGGTGAGCGCGTCCTCCAGATGGGCGTCGAGAACGGCCGGATCGCGGATCGCGTAGGCCGCCATCGCCGCGGCCAGATAGGCAGGCCCCTGAGAGAGCGCGCGCGCCGCCGCCTTGCCCTCGGGCGTCGAGGGCAGCACCCGCCAGGGCTCCTCCCAATCGCGCCGCCCCCGCCCGCGGCGACCGGTCGCGCCGGTCGGCGGCGGCGTCGGGCCGGGTCGTTCGAAGAGTGCGTCGAAGCGTCTCAGCAGCTCGTCGCGGTAGGCCTGGGAGAGGTCGGCGTCCTGGATCAGGCCCGCCGCCTTGCGCAGCCTGGCCTTCAGCCCTGCCCGGCGTTCGGGCGTGTCGAACGGCTCCATGTCCCGCTCGCGGGCGAACAGGGCGTCGACGAACGGCGTGGTCTCGGCCAGCTGCGACTTCAGGGCCGCGGCCCCCTGTTCGCGCAGCACGTCGTCGGGGTCCTTGCCGCCCTCGACGATCGAGAACTTGAAGCTGCGGCCGGCCCTCAGCAGCGGCAAGGCCCGGTCGAGGGCGCGCGAGGCGGCCTGGGCGCCCGCCCGGTCGCCGTCGAAGCAGAGGGTCGGCTCCGGGTGCAGCCGCCAGAGGATCTCCATCTGCTCCTCGGTCAGCGCCGTGCCCAGCGGGGCGACCGCGGCGATGCCGGCCCGCTGGCAGGCGATGGCGTCCATGTAGCCCTCGACCACCACCAGCGGCGGGCTCTCGCCGGAAGGCGCGGCGCCCAGG
>JAQVDF010000334.1 GCA_028698405.1 Phenylobacterium sp.
GGGTCCGCGCCGTCCAGGCCGCCGCCGAGGCGCTGGTGGAGGCCCGGGCCGAAGCCTAGGGCCGGCTGACGAATTCGGTCGCCCAGTCGTCCAGCGGCACGCCGCGGCAGTCCGGCATGATCTCCGCGCTCTTCAGCGCGAAGTCGCGCCCGGTCCAGACCCAGCTGGTGAAGGCGCCGCAGTCGCCGAGGCCGCGCGCCTTGTCGAAGTTGGCCAAGGTCTGGGCGGTCGGCTCGAACTCGACGTTCATCAGCTGGCTGGTGCGCTGGCCGCCGGGATAGACCACCTCGGCGGGGCGGATGTTCCCTCCACGCTCGTCGGTCAGGTTGAGGTCGTAGATGATGTTGTAGGCCCCGCGGCTGCAGGCCGTCTGCCAAAGCAGTACTCCGGGCGAGAGGCGGAAGACCTGCGGGCCGATCCCGAGGCTCTCGATGTCGTCGTCGCAGCCTTCGTAGGGATATTTCAGGGCCTCCGGCGGCGTCGTCGGCAGGCGATCCTGAGCCGGAGCCGCCGCGGGCCGCACCAGCGGCGGCTCCGGCAGCGCGGGCACGGCGCTCGCTGGCTTGGCTCCCCTGGCCACCAGGGCGGTGACCGTCCCGCCGCGCTTCTGCCGGTCGTCCATCCAGCGCAAGGCGGCCGAGCTGCCTTTCAGAGAGATGGCAGACACGATGTCGCGGCCCCGCCAGATCGAGAGGATGCCGCCGTTGGCCAGTCCCTTCAGCACCGCCGCCGCCTGGGCCGGCGTCAGCGTCGCCCGCTGGTACATTTCATCCTGTTCGGCGCGCGGCTGCACTCCGTCGGCCACCGCAAAGCCGTCGATCTCCAGCCGCCATGTCGCGCCCCCCTCCCCCTGCGCCGAAATGGTGATCACCGGCGCGGCGTCCGGCGCGCCGCTGCGGGTCAGGCGCAGATAGGCATTGGGGTCCTCGTTCTGGGCGGTGAAGCCGTAGGCGCTGCAGGTGCGGACGTTGTCGCAGACGACGCTCCAGTCGCCGAAGCCGGCGTCCTCGGCCTGCGCCGCGCCGAAGACGGCCAGCCCCGCCGCCCCGAAGATGGCTCCGATCCCGCCGCGCATGGCCCCTCCCGTTTCGTTTTCCTCGCGCGATACCGTAGAGCGGTGCGTCAGCTTGGCAACGAGGGCGCGATGATCTGGACCCCGCGCAACTGGATGACCGTGGCCGCGGTCGGTGGCTTCGTCGCCGTCTCCGGCGGCGCGTTCGGCGCCCACGGACTGGCCGACCCACAGGCCAAGTCCTGGATGCAGACCGGCGCCCACTACGCCATGGTCCACGTGCTGGCGGCGCTGGCCTGCGGCCTGCTGGCGCGAGCCGGGGCCAAGAGGGCCGGGTTGGCGGCGGGCTTCTTCCTGGCGGGCTCCGCGATCTTCGCCGGCACGCTGTTCGCCATGGCGCTCGGCGGCCCCCGCTGGCTGGGGGCGGTGACGCCGCTCGGCGGCGGCCTGATGCTGATCGGCTGGGCGAGCCTGGCCTGGGCGCTGCGGGGGCTGGACCGCGGCTAGGCGGTCGCCGTCGCCTTCCTCGGCAGCGCCAGCCCGTGCAGGGCGGCGGCCGAGCCGGCCATCGCCACCAGCATGATCAGCGCCATCGGCCGGGCCGAGCCATCGTGCAGCGCGGCCGAGATGCTGGCCGCCACCGCGCCGGCCCCGAACGAGGCCGCCCCGCTGAGCGCCGAGACCGAGCCCGCCCGCAGCGGATCGACACTGAGGGCCCCGGCTGTGGTATTGCCCTGCATGAAGCCGTAGCTGGCCAGCAGAGCGAACAGCAAAACCAGCACGCCCAACATGCCGCCGGCTCCGGTCACGGCGACTATGGCCAGCAACACGCCGAGCCCGACGCAGACCAGGCTGGCCACCGCCAGCACCTCGTCCGGCGTGCGCCGCCGCAGCAGGAAGCGGTTGACCTGGTTGGAGCCGATGATGCCGACCGCGTTGAGGCCGAACACCCAGCCGAAGTTCTGCGGGCTGATGCCGTAGGTCCCGATCAGCAGGCCCGGCGAGGCCGAGATGTAGGTGAACAGGGTCGCCCCGTTCAGCGCCCCGGCCAGCAGGTAGCCGAGCAGCCGCCGCTGGCGGAACAGCGCCGCATAGGCCTGCAGCGGGTTCTCGCTGCGCGCCTGGGCGGCGGTGGCTTCCGAGCGGGTCTCCTTCAGCCGCAGCAGCACCGCCGCGCCCACCGCCACGCCGAAGCCGGCCAGCACCCAGAAGTTCGCCCGCCAGCCGGCGAGCGTCAGGATCAGCCCGCCCAGCAGCGGCGCCAGGATCGGCGCGACGCCCATGATCAGCATCATCAGCGACAGCATCCGGGCGGTCTCGGTGTGGTCGAACTGGTCGCGGATGATGGCCCGGGCCACCACCCCGCCCGCGCAGCCGCCCAGCGCCTGCACGAACCTGGCGCCGATCAGCATCTCCGGGCTGGTCGCCAGCGCGCAGGCCACCGAGGCGATGGTGAAGACCACCACGCCCACCAGCAGCGGTCCGCGCCGGCCCCAGCGGTCGGAGGCCGGCCCGTAGAGGAACTGGCCGATGGCCATGCCGGCGAAGAAGGCGGCCACGGTCGCCTGCGCCTGGCCGCCCGTGGCCGACAGGCCCTCGGCGATCGCCGGCAGGCTGGGCAGGTACATGTCGATGGCCATCGGCGCGAAGGCGGTCATCGCCCCCAGCATGACGACGAGCCCCCAGGGGGTCGGAGCTGGGCGGATGTCGGTATCGCGCGGCATGGCCGCCTCTTTAGCGGTTTCGCCGCCGCCAGCTACCCCTTCCCTTACCCCAGGGAGACGGCGCAGCCTGCGGGGCAAGGAGCCATCCAGGGAGAGAGACCATGTCCGCCGTCCAGATGCCGCCCGCGCAGAAGGCCGCCGTGAACGGCATCGAGCTCGCCTACTACGAGGTCGGCCCGCGCCGGGGCGTCCCGGTCGTGCTGTGCCACGGCTTTCCGGAGACCGCCTTCTCCTGGCGTCACCAGCTGAAGGCGCTGGAGGCGGCCGGCCGCTGGGCCATCGCCATCGACGGGCGCGGCTACGGCCTCTCCTCGCGCCCGCCCAGGGTCGAGGACTACGACATGGAGCACCTGACCGGCGACCTCGTCGGCCTGCTGGACCACCTCGGCGTGGAGAAGGCGATCTTCGTCGGCCACGACTGGGGCGGCTTCGTCGTCTGGCAGATGCCGCTGATGCATCCGGACCGCTGCGCCGGGATCGTCGGGCTGAACACGCCGTTCCAGGTTCGGCTGGGGATGGATCCCATCGCCCTGTTCCGCAAGGTCTACGGAGACGAGATGTACATCGTCTGGTTCCAGACTCCCGAGGAGCCCGACGCCCTGCTGGCGCAGG
>JAQVDF010000335.1 GCA_028698405.1 Phenylobacterium sp.
CCGGTGATCAGGCCGCCTGGGCCGAGCAGGTCGGAAAGCTTGGTGAGCAGCGTGTCCATGGGTCCCCTCCCTTTACGGGGCAGGGGTTCATCTTAGCCTTGCCGCCCGTCAAGTCGGGAGGGGAGAATCGGCGGCCTACGCGGCCGCGGCCGGATCTCCGCCCAGCGCCGCCTGCAGCGCCTGCAGCAGATTGTCGGGCTTCATCGGCTTTTCGACGACGCCGTTCATCCCCGCCTTCAGATAGCCGGCGGCGTCTTCCGGGTCGGCGTTGGCGGTCAGCGCGATGATCGGAACGCGGCCGAGGCGGCCGGGCAGGGCGCGGATCGCCTTTGAGGCGGCCACCCCGTCCATGCGCGGCATCTTGATGTCCATCAGGATCAGGTCGAAGCGGCCGGTGCGGGCGGCCTCGACGGCCTCGGCGCCGTCCTCGGCCATCTCCGAGGTGCAGTCGAACATCTCGCAGAGGGTCTCGGCGACCATCCGGTTGGTGGCGTTGTCGTCGACGATCAGCACGTGGGCCGCTCGCGAGGTCAGGGTTTCCTCGGGCGCCTCGCGCGGGGCCTCTGCGGCCGGCGCCGAGAGGTCGAACACCACGGTCTCGCCGGCTCCGGCGTTGGGCTCGACCTGGATCGCGCCGCCCAGCGAGGTGACGATGCGGTGGCCGAGCGCCACGCCCAGCGCGGTCTCGAGGCCGAAACGGGCCTCGATCTCGCGGATGTCGTACTTGTCCTCGATGCTGGCGCGATCGCCGCTGTCGCGCACCCGGCCCTCGAGCTTGACGGTCTCGCCGTCGGTCACGGCCTTGAGGCTGGCCTCAATGCCGCCGCGCCGGGTTCCGGCTACGGCCTGGGCGATGAAGCCGTCGAACACCTGCAGCAGCCGGCCGCAGTCCAGCTGCGCCAGCACCTCCGGATGGCCGTGGTAGGAGACGGACAGGGTGACCCCGTTCTCCGCGGCCCGCGTCTCCCAGCGCTGCTGGACCTGGTCCATGACGTCGCGCAGCAGGGTCGGCTGGGGGTTGAAGGTCAGGTCCTTGCTCGCGGCGGCCTTCAGCTCGACGCTGCTCTCCAGTACGCGCCGCACCGTCTCGGCCGCCTCGGTGATGCCTGCGATGCAGGTCTGTGCGTCGTTGCCGAGGGGCTGACGTGCGAGCCTCTGGGCGAGCGCCAACACGCCGTCCATCTGCAGACGGACCTCGTCGGTGACACGCTCGAAAAAGAACTCGGGCAGGGACATGGGCCGCCGAACGTTTTTGTCTTTCGACACAATGACCCCGAGCGCTTGCAGAGACGTTAAATTCAACCGCCCGCGGCGGCGGGCTGACGAAAAATCCAAAAAAACAATCGCCGAGGGGTGCTTGCACCGCCCCCGGAGGCGCGCATATGGGGCGCGATGAGCAGTTCAGAGCCCGCTTGCGAGGCGGTCGTCCTTTTTTCCGGCGGCCAGGATTCCAGCGTCTGCCTGGCCTGGGCGCTGTCCCGCTACGGGCGGGTCGAGACCGTCGGCTTCGACTACGGACAGCGCCACTCGGTGGAGATGCAGGCGCGCAAGGTCGTGCGCAGCCAGCTCGCCGAACGCTTTCAAGACTGGAAGGGGCGGCTCGGCGGCGACCACATTCTTGAGATCCGCGGCTTCGGGGCCATCGCCGACACCGCCATGACCGCCGAGCGCGAGTTCGAGCTGACCGACAAGGGCCTGCCCTCGACCTATGTCCCTGGACGCAACCTGGTGTTCCTCACCTATGCGGCGGCGCTGACCGACCGGCGCGGCGCGAAGGCGCTGGTCGGCGGCATGTGCGAGACCGACTACTCCGGCTATCCCGACTGCCGGCGCGAGGCGCTCGACGCGCTCGAGCGGGCGCTGAACCTCGGCATGGCGCAGGACTTCCGCATCGAAACTCCGTTGATGCGCCTGACCAAGGCGCAGACCTGGGCGCTGGCCAAGGGCCTGGGCGGCGATGCGCTGGTGAACCTGATCCTGGAAGAGAGCCACACCTGCTACCGCGGCGATCGGGGCGCGCGCCACGACTGGGGCTACGGCTGCGGCGACTGTCCCGCCTGCGAGCTGCGGGCCAAGGGCTGGAACGCGTGGGTCGAGGCGGGCCGCCCGGAGCTGGCGCCGTGAGCTACGCGGTCAAAGAGATCTTCCTGACCCTGCAGGGCGAGGGCGGTCAGGCGGGCCGCCCTGCGGTGTTTTGCCGCTTCTCGGGGTGCAATCTCTGGAGCGGCCGCGAGCAGGATCGGGCGAGCGCGGTCTGCAATTTCTGCGACACCGACTTCGTGGGTATGGACGGCCCGGGCGGCGGCCGGTTCGCCACCGCCGAGGATCTCGGCGCCGCTGTCGAGGCGGCCTGGACCGGCGAGGGCGGCGAGCGGCTCGTGGTCTGCACCGGCGGCGAGCCCCTGCTGCAGCTCGATCCGCCGCTGATCGCGGCGTTGCACGCGCGCGGCTTCGAGATCGCCGTGGAGACCAACGGGACGTTGGCGGCTCCCCCTGGGATCGACTGGATCTGCGTCAGCCCCAAGGCCGAAGCGCCGCTCGCCCAGACCAGCGGCCAGGAGCTGAAGCTGGTCTATCCGCAGCCGGGCGTGGACCCGGCGCGCTTCGAAAGCCTGGCCTTCGAGCGCTTCCTGCTGCAGCCGATGGACGGCCCCGACCGCGTGGCGAACACCGAGGCCGCGATCGCCTATTGCCTCGCCCATCCCCGCTGGCGTTTAAGCGTCCAGACCCACAAATACCTGGGCATCCCCTGACGCGGCGGCTGCGCGCCGACCACCTGCCGAGCGAATGACCTCTCCCATCTTCGAGATCACCAAGGCCGCGAACTTCGACGCGGCCCACTACCTGCCGGACGGCTCGCCCGACCGGGGCTACACCCGCATGCACGGCCACTCTTTCCGCGTGGAGGCCAGCGTGCGCGGCGAGGCGACCGGCCCGGTCGGCTGGGTGGCCGACCTCGCCGATCTCGACCAGGCGCTGCGGGACGTGGCCGGCGAGCTCGACCACTCGGTGCTGAACGAGAAGGAGGGGCTGGCCAGCCCCACGCTGGAAAACCTGTGCCGCTACTTCGCCGAGCGGCTGAAGCCCAGGTTCCCCGGCCTGTCGCGGGTGGTGGTCTCCAGGCCCACCATCGGCGAGCGCTGCGCGATGGAGGTCGGGCGCTAGTCCGCCTCGGCGCCGCCGGGGATGGCGGCCCGCGCCGCCTTGCCCGCGCCCTTGGTGGCGGTCATCCCGACGCCCTTGGCGGCGACGCCCACGGTCGCGCCGGCGACGCCCGCCGTCGCGCCCACCACCGTCGACACGCAGCCGGACAGGGCGGCGGCCCCGGCCGCCAGGAGCAGAAAAC
>JAQVDF010000336.1 GCA_028698405.1 Phenylobacterium sp.
CAACGACGCCGAGGTCGCCGCCACGGGCACGGTCACCGTCACCGGCTCGGCCCGCACCGTCACCGGCTCCGCCAACGCCGTCGGCAACACCGGCAGCTATTACGTCAGCCGCCCGGGCCAGTAGCGGGACGCAAGAGGGGCGCTTACCGCCACGCTCGTCCGGGCGAATGCCGGCGCGAGCGGATTGGAGGTAGCGCTTAGGCGCTCCAAGCCGAACTCCCTTGCCAGCTTCGGCGGGCGCGGCGATGTTCGCGGCTCCCGTGAAGATCCCAGGCCTTTCCTTCGACGCGCTGAGGCGCACCGCTCTGGCGCTGGCGGCGTCGGCGCTCGCGGCCTGCGCCACCCTTCCCGCACAGGTCCCGGCGCCCGCGGCCGAGCCGGTCAGGCTCGCGCCCGGCGAATGGCCGCAGGCGCGGACCGACATCGCGCCGGACCCCGATATCGTCTTCGGCGCGCTGCCGAACGGCATGCGCTATGCGATCCGCCGGCAGACCATCCCGCCCGGCCAGGCGGCCATCCGGCTGCGCTTCGACGCCGGCTCGCTGATGGAGGAGGACGACCAGAGGGGCCTCGCCCACTTCCTCGAGCACATGGCCTTCAACGGCTCGAAGGCGGTGCCCGAGGGGGAGATGGTGCGCGTCCTCGAGCGGCTGGGCCTGGCCTTCGGCGCCGACACCAACGCCTCGACCAGCCTCGAGGAGACCATCTACCGGCTGGACCTGCCGAGGACCGACGCCGAGACGGTGGACACCTCACTGATGCTGATGCGGGAGGTGGCCTCCAACCTGCTGATCGAGCCCGCCGCGGTCGACCGCGAGCGCGGCGTCGTGCTGTCCGAGGAACGCTCTCGCGATACCCCCGCCTACCGCGTCTACAAGGAGCGGCTGGCCTTCTTCCTTCGCGGGCAGCGGCCGCCGGAGCGGATGCCGATCGGCGATCCGCAGGTGCTGCGCTCGGCGCCCGCCGAGCGCATCGCCGACCTCTACCGCCGCTACTACCGGCCCGAGCGGGCCGTGCTGGTGGCGGTCGGCGACTTCGACGTGGCCGAAATGGAGGCCAAGATCCGCGCCCGCTTCTCCGACTGGCAGGCGCAGGACCCGGCCGGCGAGACCCCCGACCTCGGGCCCGTCGCCCGGCGCGGCCTGGAGGCCAGGCTGGTCGTCGAGACCGGCGTGCAGGAGTCGCTGCAGATCGCCTGGGTCGGCCCGCCCGACCATGCCTTCGACAGCCTCGCCAAACGCAAGCGCGACGTGATCGAGCGGCTTGGTTTTTCGGTGCTCAACCGGCGCTTCAATCGGATCGGCCGCTCGGCCGACGCGCCCTTCCTGGGGGCCGGCGCCTTCAAGGGCGACGAATACGACGCGGCCGAGATCACCCTCGTCTCGGTCAACGTAAAGCCCGGCCGCTGGCGCGAGGCGCTAGCCGCCGTCGAGCAGGAGCAGCGCCGCATCGTCCGCTACGGGGTGCGCCAGGAGGAGCTCGACCGCGAGATCGCCGAGGCGCGCGCCAACCTGCAGGCCGCAGTCGCCGGCGCCGCCACCCGTCGCCCATCCACGCTGGCCGCCGACATCCTGAGTTCGCTGCGCGACGATTACGTCGTCACCGCGCCTGCCCAGGAGCTGGAGATCTTCGAGGCGGCGGTGGCGGGGCTGACCGCCCGCCAGGTCTCCGACGCCCTGAAAGCCGCCTTCACCGGCCAAGGGCCGTTGATCTTCGCCGTCTCGCCGACGCCGATCGAGGGCGGCGAGGCCACCCTGCTCTCCGCCTTCCAGGAGTCGCGCCGCAAGTCCGTGGCGCCGCCGCCTGCCGCCGGCCCGGCCGCCTGGCCCTACACCGACTTCGGCCCGCCCGGCGAGGTGGTGGAGCGCACCGAGGCGCAGGACCTGGGCGCGACCTTCGTCCGCTTCGCCAACGGGGTGCGCCTCACCGTCAAGCCGACCCCCTTCCGCGACGACGAAGTGCTGGTGCGGGTCAACGTCGGCCGCGGCCTGCTCTCGCTTCCCAAGGACGCGCCCGGCTACGGCTGGGCCGCCAGCGCCGTCATCGAGGGCGGCCTGAAGCAGATCAGCGCGGAGGACATGGAGATGGTGCTGGCCGACAAGGTCTATGGCGCCCGCTTCGGCGTCGGCGAGGACGCCTTCGCCTTCACCGGCTCGACGCGCACGGGCCATCTCGACACCCAGCTTCAGGTGCTGACCGCCTATCTGGCCGAGCCCGGCTGGCGGCCGGAGGCCTTCGAGCGGGTGAAGACGGCGATGGCCACCGTTCACGACCGCTACGAGACCACCGTGGGCGGCGTCGCCGCGCGCGACCTGGGCGGCCTTCTGCGCGGCGAGGACCCGCGCTGGACCTTCCCGAGCCGCGAACGGATCGCCTCCGCCGAACTCGACGACCTGAAGGCGCAGGTCTCTCCGGCGTTGGAAAGGGGCGACGTCGAGGTGGTGCTGGTCGGCGACCTTGCCGTGGACACTGGCATCGAGGCGGTGGCCAGGACCTTCGGCGCCCTGCCCCCGAGGCCGGCCGACCCGGAACGCGTCCCCGACGCCCACCGTGAGGTCGGCTTCCCGGCCCCGGCCGAGGAGCCGGTGGCGCGCACCCACAAGGGCCGCGCCGACCAGGCGCTGGGCTACGTCGCCTGGCGCACGAGCGACTTCTTCGCCGACCCGCGGCAGGCGCGGGTCGTCGCCATCCTGGGCGAGGTCCTGAGACTGCGGCTGATCGAGGAACTGCGTGAGGCGCAGGGGGCGACCTATTCGCCGAGCGTCGCCTACGCCCACAGCTTCAACCTGCCCGGCTGGGGCTACATCTCGGCCAGCGTCGAGATCCCGCCCGAGAAGCTGCCGGCCTTCTTCGACGACGTGGCCCGCATCGCCGCCGAGCTGGCCGAGAAGCCGGTGTCCGAGGACGAGCTCGCACGGGCCAAACAGCCCCGCCTCGAGCGGCTGGAGCGGGCCCGACTGACCAACGAATACTGGCTGAACGAGCTCTCCCGCGCTCAGGCCGACCCGCGCCGGCTGGAGGCGGCCCGCACGGTGGTCGAAGACACCCGCGCAGTGACCGCCGCCGACGTGCAGGCCGCCGCCCGGCGGTTCCTGGGGGCCCGCAACGCCTGGAAGTTCGTGGTGCGGCCGGCGGCCGAGTAGCGCCCTAGGGTCCGGACTCATTTGGCCCAGTAGCTGACGATGGCTGCGATGAGCACGCCGGCGAGGAAGTTGTTGGCGAGCTTGTCGTAGCGTGTCGCGACGCGGCGGTAGTCCTTCAGCCGGGCCCAGAGGCGTTCGACGGTGTTGCGCTGTCGATAGGCGACCGTGTCGTAAGGGATCGGCCGCTTGCGCGAGGTGGTT
>JAQVDF010000004.1 GCA_028698405.1 Phenylobacterium sp.
CGGCTCGGCGTATCGGCCGGTCAGCGCGTTGACCGTCGCGCCGGTACGGGCGGCCCGCCGGGTCAGCCAGTAGGTCTGTCCCCGCAGCGCCGCGGCGAGCTCGCGGAACAGGGCGAGCTGGGCGCCCGAGGCGATGCGCCCGTCGAGCGCGGCCACCTCGGCCCACAGGGAGTCGATTTCCAGCACCTTGCGGGCCGCCTCGTGGCCGCGGATGAAGGCCCCGACATCGGCGCCGGCCGCCGACGTCAGCCGGGGCGCGAAGGTCGGGCCGCAGCGGTTGACTACGTCGTTGGCGAGGACGGTGGCGATGATCTCCTTGCGCAGCCGGTGGCCGCGGAGCTGGCGGCGGTAGCGGCGCAGCGGCGAGGGGAAGTAGGCCTCCAGCACCGGCTCGAACTCCGGCTCGTCGAGGGCGTCCGACGCCGCCAGCTGCGGCGCCAGCTCGAGCTTTCCGTAAGCCAGCAGGACGGCGAGCTCCGGCCGCCTCAGGCCTCGGCCCGACCGCTGCAGCTCCTGGACGGCGGCGGCGTCGGGCAGGCTCTCCAGCGCGCGGTCCAGCCGGCCCGCGGCCTCCAGCTCGCCCATGAACCGGGCGTGCGCCCCGAGCTCGGCCGGCGCGTCGAACTCGAGCAGCGAAAGCGCCAGGGTCTGGTCGTAGTTGTGCTGCAGCACATGCTGCGCCAGCTCATCCGTCATGCTGCGCAGCAAACGGTCCCGCGCCGGGCGCTTGAGCACCCCCGTTCGCTCCAGCACGCCGGTGAGGATCTTGATGTTCACCTCGTGGTCGGAGGAGTCGACGCCGGCCGAATTGTCGATGGCGTCGGTGTCAATCCGGCCGCCCGCCTCGGCGAACTCGATGCGGCCGGCCTGGGTGAAGCCGAGGTTGGCGCCCTCGCCCACCACCAGGCAGCGCAGCTCGGCGCCGTTGACCCGCACCGCATCGTTGGCCTTGTCGCCGACCTCGGCATTGGCCTCGCCCCGCCCTTTCACATAGGTGCCGATGCCGCCGAGGTAGAGCAGCTCGACCCGGGCCTTCAGGATGGCGCGGATCAGCTCGTCCGGCGGCAGCTCGCGAGCCTCGATCTCCAGCAGCGCCCTCGCCTCGTCGGACAGCGGCACGGATTTCAGGCTGCGCGGGAAGACCCCGCCGCCGGGCGAGATGACCTCGCGGCGGTAGTCGTCCCACGAGGAGCGCGGCAGTTCGAACAGCCGCCGGCGCTCGGCCCAAGAGACCTCGGGATCGGGATCGGGATCGAGGAAGATGTGGCGGTGGTCGAAGGCGGCGACCAGCCTGATCTGCTTCGACAGCAGCATGCCGTTGCCGAATACGTCGCCGGACATGTCGCCCACCCCGACCACGGTGAAGGGCTCGGACTGGATATCCTTGCCCATCTCGCGGAAGTGGCGCTTGACCGCCTCCCAGGCGCCGCGGGCGGTGATGCCCATTTCCTTGTGGTCGTAGCCGGCCGAGCCGCCGGAGGCGAAGGCGTCGCCCAGCCAGAAGCCGCGGGATTCGGCGACGCCGTTGGCGATGTCGGAGAAGCTCGCCGTGCCCTTGTCGGCGGCCACCACGAGGTAGGGATCGTCGCCGTCGTGCACCACGACGCCCGGGGGATGCACCACCTGGCCGCTCGGGGTCAGGTTGTCGGTCAGGTCCAGCAGGCCGTTCAGGTAGGTCACGTAGGCGCGCACCGCCTCGGCCCGCACGGCGTCCGGCGGCGCGCCTTTGGTCAGCTGCTTGGGGAAGAAGCCGCCCTTGGAGCCGACCGGCACGATCACCGCGTTCTTCACCTGCTGAGCCTTGGCCAGGCCCAGGACCTCGGTGCGGAAGTCGTCGCGCCGGTCGCTCCAGCGCAGGCCGCCGCGAGCCACCGGCCCGAAGCGCAGGTGGACGCCCTCGACGTGGGTCGCCCAGACGAAGATCTCGCGGAACGGCTTGGGCGCCGGCAGGTCGGCGAGCTCGACGCTGGCCACCTTGAAGCTGATGTAGGGCTTCGGCCGGCCGGCCTCGTCGAGCTGGTAGAAGTTGGTCCGCTGGATCGCCTGCACCAGCAGCGCCAGCCGGCGCAGCACGCGGTCGTCGTCGAGGCTCGGCACCCGCTGCAGGGCGGCCTCGATCTCGGCCATCACCGCCTTGCCCTGCTCGCGCCGCACGGCCGGCTCGGCGCGGATCGCCGGGTCGAAGCGGGTGCGGAACAGGTCGAGGATCAGCCGGGTGACGCCGGGGTGCTCCGACAGGGCCCGGGCCTGCACCGGCTCGGTGGGGTCGAGCCCCGACTGCTGGCGGTAGCGGGCCAGCGCGCGGACCAGGGCCGCCTCGCGCCAGGAGATCGACAGCTCCAGCACCAGCCGGTTGAAGCGGTCGTTCTCGGTCTCGCCGGTCCAGATGGCGACGAAGGCCTCCTCGAAGGCGGCCTTCACCTCGGAGAACACCAGGTGCTCGCCGCGCGGGTCGTCGAGCTCGAACTCGTGCACCCAGACCGGCCCGCGGCCGGCGAGCGTCACCGGGTGGCCGGCCTCGAACATGGCTTTCAGGCCCATGTTCTCCAGGATCGGCATGACGTCGGCCAGCGGGGCCGGCGCGCCCGGGCGGTAGAGCTTGAAGCGCAGCTGGTTCGGCGTGTCGGCCGGCTGGCGGAAGGCGCGCACCCGGATCGGCGCATCGCCCATCGACTCGATCGCCGCCAGGTCGGCCATCGCCTCGGCCGCGTCGTAGCGCTCGCGGTAGCCGGCGGGGAAGGCGCCCTCGCAACGGGCCAAAGTCTCGGCGACCTGCTCGGCCGGCCAGCCGGCAGCGCGCACCGCGGCCTCGAAGCGGTCCTCCCAGGTGCGGGCGATCTCGATGATCTGGCGCTCCAGCTCCGTCAGGTCCGGCCGCCGGCGCCGTGCGTCGGGCGCAAAGCCGATGATGAAGTGGACGCGCGCCAGCGCCCCTTCCGAGAAGTTGGGATAGTAGGCCGACACCCGGCCGCCGTAGGCCTTCGCCAGCAGCTCGCCGGCCCGCTCGCGGACGGTGGAGTTGTAGCGCTCGCGCGGCACGTAGAGCAGCACCGCGGCGAACCGCTCGAACGGGTCGCGCCGCTCGAACAGCCGCACGCGCGGCCGGTCGGCCAGGTGCAGCACGCCCTCGGCGATGCGCAGCAGCTCGTCCTCGGAGGCCTGGAAGAGTTCGTCGCGCGGATGGTTCTCGAGGATGTTGCGCAGGCGCTTGTCGGAGTGGCCGCCGGGCGTCTTGCCGGCCCGCTTCAGCACCCTGGCCACCTTGGCGCGGATCAGCGGCACCTCGGCCGCGGGCCGATCGTAGGCCTCGGCGGTGAACAGGCCGACGAAGCGGGTCTCGCCGAACGGGCGTCCTTCCGCGTCCCAGCGCTTGACGGCCACGTAGTCCATGTAGCCGCGGCGGTGGACGCGGCTGCGCAGGTTGGCCTTGGCGACGGTGACCCCCGGGTCGGCGAGGCGGCGCTTCAGGCTGGCGGCCAATACCGCCGGCTCGCTGGAGCGGCGCAGCACCGCCCTCTCGGGATCGCGCAGCACGCCGAGGCTGGCGGCCGGGTCGAACCTGGGCTGCTCGGGGGCGAAGCTTCCGTCCTCGCCGCGGGGGTATTCGTAGATGCGCGCGCCCAGGAAGACGAAGTGCTGGGCGTGCAGCCAGCGCAAGAAGGCGAGCTCCTCCTCGCGCGCCGCCGTGTCCGGGCCGGCGGCCGCATGCGCGCGGATGGTCTCGTCCATCAGGGCCAGCATGGCGGGGAAGTCGGCGACGGCCGCGCGCACGTCGGCGAGGGTCTGGCGCACGCCCTCGATCAGCCGCGCCTCGCGGTCGGCGCCCACCTGCTCCAGCACCACCTGGATCATCGAGCGGCGCGGGCCCTTCGGCGTCTCCAACACCGGGTGGAACATGGCCCGCACGGCGATCTGCTGCTCGGCCACCTCGCCCATCACGCTGTCGACGAGGAAGGGGGCGTCCGGCTGGACGATCTCCAGCCGTTCGAGCTCCGGCGCGCCGGGTACAGGGGCGATGCGGATACGGGGTTCGTCGGGGACGGGGCCGGCGCCGAAGCGCCAGAAGTCGGCGAGATTCTCGCCGAGCAGGGCGGGGGCGAGTTCGGGATGTTCGTCGGGAGCGGCGTCATGGGCCGCCTGGGCGATGAAGGCGGCTTGCGCCTCGCCGGATCCGGCGGCCGCTTCGAAGGCCGCGACAAGGTCCTGCTGGAACTGGGCCGAAGCGCGGCCCTTGCGCCCGCTCATCGCCAAGCCCCACTCACCAGAACGCCGCCGGCGGAGAGTGACCGGCGGCGCCTGTCGCCGCCGCGGGGGGGACGGCGGGACGCTGGGTGCTCGTCGCGCTCCTTCCGGAGCGCTGGGCCGGGAGGGTGTCCCGCCCAGACCATAGATAGGAAGCCGCGCCTCACTTTGAAGCCCCCGTTCTGGTTTTCGCCCCGGGCTCGCCGGCCTCGCGGTCCGCGGGCAGCTTCTCGCCCGGGGCGATGCGCGAGTCGCGATGCCGCAGCTTCTCCGGTTCGCCGTCCTCAGACAACAGCACCGCGATCCAGCGCGTTCCGTTGAACTGGGCCAGGATCACCATGGCCATCACCGTCAGCGGCGTCGACAGGAACATGCCGGGCAGGCCCCACAGCGCGCCCCAGAAGGCCAGCGACAGCAGCACCGCCACCGGGTCCATGTTCAGGCTGCGCCCCTGCATGCGCGGCTGGACGATGTTGCCGACCACGAACTGGATGGCCTGCAGGCCGGCCAGCAGCGCCAGCGCCCGCCAGTAGCTGTCGAACTCCACCAGGCCGAAGGCCGGCGGCAACAGGATGCCGACGATGCCGCCGATGATCGGGATGTAGGAGGCGATGAAGATCAGGAAGGCCCAGAAGGCGGCGTTGGAGAGGCCCGCGACCGACATGGCGATCCAGGAGCCCAGGCCGATCATCATGCCGGTGATCGTCTGCACCCACAGGTACTGCTCGACCCCGTCGCGGATGCGCAGGAAGGCCTCGACCGCCTCCTGCCGCTCCTCGCGCTCGGGGAACAGTCCGACGATCTTGCGCTCCCAGCCGCGGCGCGAGGCGAGCAGGAAGCCCAGGTAGATCAGCACGAACACCGAGTCCGAGGCGAACCCCTGCAGCCCGCCGGCGAGGTTGCGGACGAAGGCGGTGACGTTGAGCTGCTGGAACAGCTGGCTGACGGTGGGCGGCACCTCCATCCCGACCATCGCCGCGCCCTGGGCGATCAGCTGGTTGAGCTTGGGCGTGTAGTCGACCAGCTGCAGGGCGAACGCCGTCGCGTTGTCGGCGATGAACAGCACCGCCGCGATGAAGCCCAGGAGGGCGATGGTCAGCGCGGTCGGCAGCGCCGCCTTCTTCGGCAGCCAGGCCCAGTGCTTTCGGATCAGCCGCACGAGGCCGTCGATCAGCACCGCCAGGAACAGCGCCAGCGCCAGCGGGGTGAAGATGTTGCGCAGCCAGTAGAGCACGGCCCCGCAGGCCACCACCGCCAGGATCATCAGCGCCGTCCGCGACACCACGGCGGGCGAGACGGACGGGGGCGCGGGGCGGACGGGGGGCATGTCGCGGGGACTGTCGGGGAGCCGGCCGGGTCCGTCAATCCAGCCGCGGACGCTGGCGAAGCAGGCGGCCTCGCTCTAGCCTTGCGGCGCAATCACGACGAGGATTCCAGATGAGTGAAGACGGTGTGCTGATCGGCCAGGCGGAGGCTGCCCAGCTCCTCAGGCTCGACCGGGCCAACCGCCACGGGCTGGTGGCGGGCGCCACAGGCACCGGCAAGACCGTCACCCTGCAGATCCTCGCCCAGGGGCTGTCCGACGCCGGCGTGCCGGTGTTCGCCGCCGACGTGAAGGGCGACCTCTCCGGCATCTCCCAGCCCGGCCAGCCGAACGAGAAGTTCCTGGCCCGCGCGGCCTCGATGAACCTCGAGCTGCGGCCGGAGGGGGCGCCGACCATCTTCTGGGACCTGTTCGGCGAGCAGGGCCACCCGATCCGCGCCTCGGTCTCGGAGATGGGGCCGCTGCTGCTGTCGCGGATGCTGGAGCTCAACGACGTCCAGGAAGGCGTGCTGAGCGTGGTGTTCCGCGCCGCCGACGACGAACGCCTCCTGTTGCTGGACCTGAAGGACCTGCAGGCGGCGCTCACCTGGACGGCCGAGAACGCCGCCGAGATCGGCCAGCGCTACGGCAACGTGTCCAAGGCGACGGTGGCCACCATCCAGCGCAAGCTGCTGGTGCTGGAGGACCAGGGCGGCGCCCAGCTGTTCGGCGAGCCGACGCTGTTGCTGTCGGACCTGATGCGCACCGATCCGACCGGCCGCGGCTACGTCAGCATCCTGGCGGCCGACAAGCTGATCAATTCGCCGAGGCTCTACGCCACCTTCCTGCTGTGGCTGCTCTCCGAGCTGTTCGAGGAGCTGCCGGAGGTGGGCGACCCGGAAAAGCCCCGGCTCGCCTTCTTCTTCGACGAAGCGCACCTGTTGTTCCGCGACGCGCCCAAGGCGCTGCTCGAAAAGGTCGAGCAGGTGGTGCGGCTGATCCGCTCCAAGGGCGTCGGCGTCTACTTCGTAACCCAGAACCCCGCCGACATCCCCGAGACGGTGCTGGGCCAGCTCGGCAACCGCATCCAGCACGCGCTGCGGGCCTACACCCCGGTGGAGCAGAAAGGGCTGCGGGCCGCCGCGGCCTCGTTCCGCACCAACCCCGCCTTCGACACCGCCGAGACCATCCAGGCCCTGGGCGTCGGCGAGGCGCTGGTCTCGGTGCTCGACCAGAAGGGCGCGCCGACCATGGTGGCCCGCACCCTGATCCGGCCGCCGGCCTCGCGGCTGGGGCCGGCCACGCCTCAAGAGCGCGCCGCGATCATGGCCGCCAGCCCGGTGCGCGGCGTCTACGACCGGGTGCTGGACCGTGAGTCCGCCTTCGAAATGCTGAAGCAGCGCGCCGAGCGCGCGCAGGCGCAGGCCGAGGCGGCGCCCGCCCGCAAGGCCGCCCGCGATCCCGAGCCGGACCGCGAACGCGCGCCCCGGGCCCGCACGACGCGCACCCGCGAAGGCGCCGGCGAGGCCTTCGCCAAGTCCCTGATGCGCTCCATCGGCAGCCAGATCGGCCGCGAAATCATGCGCGGCGTGCTGGGCGGCCTGAAGCGGCGCTGAAACGTGGGGTGGAGGTGACGGGTGGCGCTGCGCGCAAACAGTCACGGGCTGCCTCCGGTGACTGGTTGGCCGACGGCCTACCCGTCACCCTCATCGGCGAATGATCCCCTCCCCTTTGCGGGGAGGGGCTCCGGCCGCTTAGCGCGGCGGCATGCGGATGGCGCCGTCGAGGCGGACGTGTTCGCCGTTGAAGTAGCCGTTGCGGCACATCTCGAGGGCCAGCGAGGCGTACTCCTCGGGGTTGCCGAGGCGCTTGGGGAACGGCACCGAAGCGGCCAGGGCGGCCTTCACGTTCTCCGGCGCGGCGTTCATCAGCGGGGTGTTGAAGATGCCCGGCAGGATGGTGTTCACGCGGATGCCGTCGTTCATCAGGTCGCGGGCGATCGGCAGGGTCATGCCGACGACGCCGCCCTTGGACGCCGAGTAGGCCGCCTGGCCGACCTGGCCGTCGACCGCCGCCACCGAGGCGGTGTTGACGATCACGCCGCGCTCGCCGTCCTCCAGCGGATCCAGGGTCAGCATCCCGGCGGCCGACTTGGCGATGCAGCGGAAGGTGCCGATCAGGTTGATCTGGATGATGGTCTCGAAGATCTGCATCGGGTGAGCCTTGACCTCGCCCGTGGTCTTGTCGCGGGTGGCGGTCTTGGCCGCGAAGCCGGTGCCGGCGCAGTTGATCAGGATGCGCTCCTGGCCGTGCGCCTCGCGGGCCTTGGCGAAGGCCGCTTCGACCTCTTCGTCCTTGGTGACGTTGACCTTGCAGAAGACGCCGCCGACCTCCTTGGCCACGGCTTCGCCCTTTTGCTCGTTCATGTCGAAGATGGCCACCTTCACGCCGTGCGCGGCCAGCGCGCGGACGGTGGCTTCGCCGAGGCCCGAGGCCCCGCCGGTGACGACCGCGGCGACGGATCCGTTGAGTTGCATGGACGCCCTGCTCCCGATTGCGTTTAGATAAAGTAGAGGAGGCGGCAAGGCTTAGCCCCATGAGCAGCGCATCAAAAGCGTCACCCGACGTCAAGGCGAGCGATTTCGATCCGCGCGGGCCGATCGATCCCTCGCGGGCCCTGGTCCCGGCGGTCGTGCGGGTGAACGAGCAGCGGGTGCGCCACGGCTTCTGGCCGAAGATCCGCAAGGTGGCGGCCCGCATCCCCTTCGCCTCGGACGTGGTCAGCCTGTGGTTCTGCGCGCGCGACCCGCAGACGCCGGCCACCGCCAAGGGGATGATGCTGGCGGGTCTGGCCTATTTCGTGCTGCCGGCCGACGCCATTCCCGATGTCCTGGCGGTGATCGGCTACACCGACGACGCGGCGGTGATCGCCGCCCTGATGGCGCTTGTGGGCACGAACGTGAAGAGCCGCCACCGCGAGGCTGCGCGCGCCTTCCTGAACCGGCTCGCCGAGGAGAAGTGAGCGGTTAGCTCTCGTCGCCCAGCCGCTTGGCCGCCTGCGCCAGCCGGTGCTCGCGCCAGGTGATGAACAGGGTCGAGGCGACCACGATACCGGCCCCGACCAGGGTCCAGACCCCTGGCACCTCGCCGAACAGAAGGAAGCCGGCGGCGGCGGTGAACACCAGGCGGATGTAGTCGATGGGCGCCATGGCGGCCGCATCGCCGATCTGCATGCCCTTGATGTAGCAGCCCTGGGTGATGGTCCCGATCACCCCCATGGCGCAGAGCAGCACCAAGTCCACCGGCTCTGGCCAGCGCCACTCGATGAACGCCCCCGGCAGGGCGAAGATCAGCCCCAGCGTCGCCGACCAGACCAGCAGCACCATCGGGCTGTGATCTCTCGTCAGCACCTTCATGCCGGTGATCGTCAGGGCGAACAGGAAGGACGAGGCCAGCATGGCCATGGCCGGCAGCCCGACCTCGAAGCTCCCGCCCGCGCCGGGGCGGATCATCACCAAAACGCCCAGGAAGCCGACGACCGCCGCCGCGACCCGCAACGGCCCCACCGTCTCGCGCACCACGAAGGCGGCCAGCGGCACCATCCACAGGGTGCGGGTGAAGGACAGCGCGTTGGCGTCGGCCAGCGGCATCTTCTGGAAGGCGTAGAAGGACAGGATCATCCCCAGCGTGCCGGCGGAGGCGCGGAAGATCAGGATCCCCGGCCGGGTGGTGGCGAAGGCCGCGCCGCGGCGCTGGATGATGATCGGCAGCAGCACCACGAAGCCCGCCACCTGACGGTAGAAGGTCTGCAGCGGCGCCGAATAGTCGTCGCCGAGGTACTTGATCAGCGTGGTCATCGCCGTGAAGCCGAGCGCCGAGGCCACCATCCACAGCGCGCCGTGTACGTTGGGCGTCAGCTTCGCGGCGAAGGCGGACTCGGCGCTCACGAGGCCTGTTGGGGCGTCGTCTCCAGCCCCAGCATGAGGGTGAAGGGCGAGGGCTGGTCCGGGTCCCAGGCGTGGCGGCTGCCGACGGTGATGCCGCCGTCGACGACGATGTGGGTCCCCGAGACGAAGGCGCCGACGTCGGAGGCGAGGTAGAGCGCGGCCTCGGCGATATCGGACGGCAGGCCGGCCTTGGGCACCGGCTGCACGGTGGCGCCGAACTCGGCCGCCCGGGCGGCCATCTGGTCGGCGACCTCACGCGGCAGGCCCATCGAGGCGCCGAAGATGGAGGTGGCGATCAGACCGGGGCAGATGGCGTTCACGCGGATCTTCTGCGGCGAGAGCTGCGCGGCGGCCACCTTGCTCATGTGCAGCACCGCGGCCTTGGCCGAGGAATAGGCGATCGGGCCCCAGCCGGCCTGCATGCCGGCGATCGAAGCGGTGTTGATGATCGCCCCGCCGCCGCGCTCCAGCATCAGCGGCACGGCGTGCTTCATGCCGAGCGCCGGGCCCCGCACCAGCACCTGGAAGATCCAGTCCCAGCGGTCCGCCTCGATCTCGGAGATCTGGCGCATGGCGTCGCTGATGCCGGCGTTGTTGAACAGGATGTCGAGCCCGCCGAACTCGCTCTTGGCGCGGCCGACCGCGGCGGCGATCTGCGCCTCGTCGGTCACGTCGCAACGGGCGTAGACGACCTTTTCGCCGAACCGCTGCTCGAGCGCGCGGCCCTTCTCGTCCTGGATGTCGGCGGCGACGACCTTGCAGCCCTCGGCGACGAACAGCTCCACCGTGCCCAGGCCGATGCCCGAGGCCGCGCCGGTGATGACCGCGACCTTGCCCTCCAGACGACCCGCCATCCCGTTTCTCTCCCGCTTCTCTTGTTGGTTAGCGGTGTTCAGTAACGGGCGGCGGGGCGTCCGTCGATAGCGTCAGTCGATGGTCACCACGACCTTGCCCATGGCCTTGCGGCTGGCCAGGTGAGTGATGGCGTCGGCCGCCTTTTCCAGCGGGAAGGTCTCGGAAACGTGCGGCCGGATCTTGCCCTGCTTGTAGAGCTCCAGCAGCTCCTCGACGTCGATCCGGTAGTTGTCCGGCTCGGCGTTGGTGAAGGCGCCCCAGAAGACGCCGACGATGTCCGCACCTTTCAGCAGCGGCAGGTTCAGCGGCAGGCGCGGAATGTCCCCGGCCGCGAAGCCGATCACCAGATAGCGGCCCTCCCAGGCGATCGAGCGGAAGGCCGGCTCGGCGTAGTCGCCGCCGACCGCGTCGTAGATCACGTTGGCGCCGTTCGGCCCGCAGGCGGTCTTGAACAGCTCGGCGAGCTTTTTCTGGCCCTCGCGGTCGAACGGCCCGCGGCCGTAGACCACGCCGTCGTCGGCGCCGCGCGACTTGGCGAGGTCGACCTTCTCCTGGGTGGAGCAGGCGGCGATCACCCGCGCGCCCATCGCCTTGCCGAGCTCGACGGCGGCGAGGCCCACGCCGCCGGCCGCCCCCAGCACCAGCAGCGTCTGGCCGGGCTTCAGGTGGCCACGCCGCTTCAGGGCGTAGTGCGAGGTGCCGTAGGTCATGATGAAGGCGGCTGCCTCGTCCCAGGGCATGTTGTCCGGGATGTGGATCAGCTTGGCCGCCGGCAGGGCGATCTGCTCGGCCATGCCGCCCCAGCCGGTGTTGCCCAGCACCCGGTCGCCGACCTTGACGTTGGTGACGCCCTCGCTGACCGCCTTGACAATGCCGGCCACCTCGCCGCCCGGCGAGAACGGCCGCTGCGGCTTGTACTGGTACTTGTCCTCGATGATCAGCACGTCGGGGAAGTTGACGCCGCAGGCCTTCACGCTGATCACCGCGTGGCCCGGCTTGGCTTCCGGAGAGGGCAGCTCGCCCAGTTCCAGCGTCTCGGGGCCCCCGACCGCCTTGCTCAGCACAGCCTTCATCGCGTCTCTCCGCTGGGTTTCGCTTCGGCCGCGGACGCTAGCCCAGCGGGCCGCGGCGCGGAAGGCCGCATCCGAACAATCGTTTGACTGTTACGTCGGAGTGGCGTCGGCGGCCGGCGAATCCGCGAAGGTGATGCCTGAGTATTGATCGACACCGGTTGGCGGGGCCCGCCGAAGTCGCGCGAAATCCCGAGCTCACGATGAAGTGTAGCCCGAAGAGACGCGGTTGGTGGACATCGGCGAGCGCCATATCTAGCCCCTTTCCTGGGGGATAGCCGTTCGGATTTGGCCCGGCTCTGCGGGACAAGTCTGAGACATAACCTTAGAGGTCTCGTGTCCCGACTTATCGTCATCTCCAACCGCGTGAATCCGCCCGCCGAGATCGGTCAGGGCAGCGCAGGGGGGCTGGCCATGGCGATGGCCGCGGCCCTGCGGGATTCCAACGGCGTGTGGTTCGGCTGGAGCGGCGAGACCTCGGAGCCGTTCAGCGGGCAGCTCTCGGTGAAGCGCATCGGCGGCGTGACGGTGGCCCTGATCGACCTCGAGGAGCAGGACCGCCAGGAATACTACAACGGCTACGCCAACAAGACGCTGTGGCCGCTGTTCCACTACCGGATGGACCTGGCCGCCTACGAGCGCTCGTTCAGCGCCGGCTACGAGCGGGTCAACGAGCGCTTCGCCCAGACAGTCCTGCCGCTGGTCGAGCCGGAAGACGTCATCTGGGTTCAGGACTACCACCTGCTGATGCTGGCGAGGGAGCTGCGCAAGCGCGGGGTGAAGAACCGCATCGGCTTCTTCCTGCACATCCCCTGGCCCGCCAGGCGGGTGTTCACTACCCTGCCGGGCCACGCCGAGCTCGCCGAGGCCCTCTTCCACTACGATCTGCTGGGCTTCCAGACCGTCGACCACCGCGACGCCTTCACCGACTATGCGGTGCACAGCGCCGGCGGCGAGCTGCACGAGGACGGCGCTGTGGAGGCCTTCGGTCGGCGCGTTCGGGTGGGCGCCTTCCCGATCGGCATCGACACCCCCGAGTTCGTCGCCGCCGTGGAGAGCGAGCCGGCCCGCGAGGTGTTCGCGCAGATGCGCGAGAGCCAGGCCGGCCGGCGGATGATCCTGGGCGTGGACCGGCTGGACTATTCCAAGGGTCTGGAGGAGCGGTTCCTGGCCTACGAGCAGTTCCTGGCCGACAACCCCGACCAGCACGAGAAGCTGTTCCTGCTCCAGATCGCCACCTCGACGCGGGCGGAGGTCGACGCCTATCAGGAGATCCGCGCCAAGCTGGACACCGTCTCCGGCCGCATCAACGGCGAGTTCGCCACCGTCGACTGGGTGCCGATCCGCTATGTCAACCGGCCCTACCGGCGCGACGAGCTGGCCGGGGTCTACCGTTCGGCCCACATCGGCCTGGTCACCCCGCTGCGCGACGGCATGAACCTGGTGGCCAAGGAGTATGTCGCCGCCCAGGACCCGAGCGATCCGGGCGTGCTGATCCTCTCCGAGTTCGCCGGCGCCGCCGAGCAGATGAAGGAGGCGCTGATCGTCAACCCGTTCAGCCGCGAGGACGTGGCCGAGGCCATAAAGCGCGGCCTGGCCATGCCCCGGCAGGAACGCATCCGACGCTGGGAGAGCCTGATGGACGGCGTGCGCACCCAGGACGTCGCCGCCTGGCGCGACAGCTTCGTGCAGGCCCTGACGGCGCCGCCCGGCCGCGCCGCCGGGCTGCGCCAGGTGGGCTGAGCGTTCAGCCCGCGGGCTGGGCGCAGTTGCCGTCGATCGTCTCGCCGGCGAAGGCGCGGCTGACGAAGGGCGTGGAGTCCTGCCGCGAGCCGTTCACCGCCCCGGAGTGGTCGAGCTCAGGATAGAGCCGCCATTCCACGCGCGTGCCGGCCGCGCAGGCGTCGCGCACCAGGGCCTCCTGCATCGGCGGCGGCACGTCGCGGTCCTGCCCGCCCGTGCCCATGAACACCGGGTGATCTATCTTGACCGTCGGATAGCTCATCAGGCCGTAGACCCGGGTCAGCAGCGGCGTCGGGTCGACCTTGAAGGCCGTGTTGAGGCTCAGACGCTCGGCCATGGTGCTCTCGAACACCTTGCCGATGCACTGCGAGGCGCCGACCCCGATCGTCCGCATGGCCGGTTCGGTCAGATAGTCCTCGAAGCGGAACGACGGATCGGTCTGCTTGACGAGATAGAGCATCAGCAGCGTGTAGCCGAAGGTGGGCTGCACCTCGTCGCGCGGCCGGGTGGCCAGCGTCTGGGCCTGCACCTCGGGCGAGAAGTGGGGGGTGCCGGTCGCCACCGTGCCGCGGATGTCGAGGTCGGGCGCGTACGCCGTGGCGTAGGCCGCCGTGGCGAAGGCCGCGCCGCCCCCCTGCGACTGGCCGATCAGCACCACCTGCTTCGACAGGTTCAGGTCCGCACCCTGCACGGCGCGGATGGAGTCCAGCACGCTGTAGGCCGCCGGCCGGGTGGCGAGGTAGGGGTGGCCGCCGGGCGCGCCCAGGCCCTGGTAGTCCGAGGCCACCACCGCGTAGCCCTGCTCCAGCCAGTGGTTGAGGTAGGTCACGTCGCGCTCGCTGCGCCCGGCCCAGGAGGGGGCGCAGACGTCGGCCACCCCGACCGTGCCGTGGGCCCAGGCCAGCAGCGGCCAGCCGCCCTCCGGGGCCTCAC
This sequence comes from Phenylobacterium sp., assembly GCA_028698405.1. Taxonomy (GTDB): domain Bacteria; phylum Pseudomonadota; class Alphaproteobacteria; order Caulobacterales; family Caulobacteraceae; genus Phenylobacterium. The sequence continues at coordinate 14,094 of JAQVDF010000004.1, forward strand.
CCTTGGGCAGGAAGAGGGCGCCGGAGACGTAGACCGGGCTCTGGCCGTCCAGCCCGTCGGTGCTGGTGTAGAGGATGCGCAGCCCCTGGCCGGCGTTGGCCAGCACGAGCTTCTCGGGCAGCGGCTCGGTGCGCAGCATCTTGCCGGGCCCCGCGGGCAGCGACTCGTTCCAGACGTAGAAGTCGGAGACCCCGCCGTCGCCCATCTTCGGATCCGGCGTCGCGGCGCCGGCCGCGGCGGCGCTGACGGCGAAGGCGGCGGCGAGCAGCGCCGCGGGCAGTCTACGGGTCATTCGGTATCCCCCCTTTGTCGTTGCGGCCAAGTTGGCGCGAACGGCCGGCCAGCGTCAAACCGTCCGCGCAATTGGCGCTTAAGGGGTTCGCCCCCTATATTCGCGCCCGCAAGCCGGGGC
>JAQVDF010000337.1 GCA_028698405.1 Phenylobacterium sp.
GACTGCAGCATGTGGACGATGCCGCTGATCACGCGGCGATCATCGACCCTATGGGCGCCGCGACGGCCTCGCGGCAGATGAGGCTCGATTTTCGACCACGCTTCGTCGTCCAGCCAGTAGAGCTTCCCCATTCAAGGCTCCCTTCCAGAAGCCTTGAATCAGAACGGTAGAAAGCTCGCCACGCCTAATTGAGTACCGACCCTAGGCCTCGACCAGATTCCGCTCTTCGGCGGCGGCGCGCATCGACTTCTGCAGCTTCTCGAACGCGCGGACCTCGATCTGGCGCACCCGCTCGCGCGAGACGCCGTATTGCGAGGCCAGTTCCTCGAGCGTGGTCGGGTCGTCCTTCAGCCGGCGCTCGGTGAGGATGTGCCGCTCACGGTCGGTGAGCTCGGCCATCGCCTCCTCGAGCAGGCTCATGCGGATCGACCGCTCTTCCGACTCGGCCAGCACGCTCTCCTGGCTGGGGCTGTCCTCGTCCGCCAGCCAGTCCTGCCATTCGCTCTCGGAGTCCGAGCGCAGCGGCGCGTTCAGCGAGGCGTCCGGCCCCGAGAGGCGCCGGTTCATCGAGATGACTTCCTCGTCGAGAACGCCGAGCTTGGTGGCGATCTGCCGCACCTGGTCGGGGCGAAGGTCGCCTTCCTCCAGGGCGCTGATCTCGCTCTTGGCCTTGCGCAGGTTGAAGAACAGCTTCTTCTGCGCCGCCGTGGTGCCCATCTTCACCAGGCTCCAGGACCTGAGGATGTATTCCTGGATCGAGGCGCGGATCCACCACATGGCGTAGGTGGCCAGGCGGAAGCCCTTGTCCGGGTCGAACTTCTTGACCGCCTGCATCAGCCCGACGTTGCCTTCGGAGATCACTTCGCCGATCGGCAGGCCGTAGCCGCGATAGCCCATGGCGATCTTGGCGACCAGGCGCAGGTGGCTGGTGACCAGCTTGTGGGCGGCTTCGGGGTCTTCATGCTCGCGCCACCGCTTGGCCAGCATGAATTCCTCGTCCTTCGCAAGCATGGGGAACTTGCGAATCTCGTTGAGGTAACGGCTGAGGCCGCCTTCCGGCGACATCACCACGGGCAAGCGGGCAGCCATGGTCAATCCCCTCGTGCTGTGGACATCTGCTGGCCGCTGGATCTGCCGCGTGGCCTGTCCGCCCTTCCAACCAGGGGGGAGGCTCCTTGGTTGCGGGTGACATGTGGCCGCACGCGTAGGGGGAGGAGCGGCGGGCGATATCCGACATAGACGCTCAGGTATTACTACAGACGGAAAGGGGCGCGTTCAAGGCGAGCGATTCTCGAAGGCGCCGCAGCAAAGCTCTCGGCCCGGCGGTCCCCGGCGCTTGCGGCACGACAGCAGATGTCTATATAGCTTTCTGATTAGATTTTGCAACTGGTTTAGACATGAACGCCAATCGCTCGGGCTGCCCGATCAACCTCACGCTCGAGGTGCTCGGCGACCGCTGGAGCCTGCTGGTGATCCGCGACATGATGTTCGGCGGCCGCCGCCGCTTCCGCGAACTGCTCACCAGGTCCGAGGAGGGCATCGCCTCCAACATCCTGGCTGATCGGCTGAAGCGCCTGGTCGAGGCGGGGCTGCTGACCCGGGCCGACGATCCCAGCCACAAGCAGAAGGCGATCTACAGCCTCACCGAAGCGGCTATCCAGCTGGTGCCGGTGTTCGCCCAGATGGGCGCCTGGGGCCGGCGCCACCGGCCGGTGACCGAAGAGCTCTCCATCCGCGCCCAGTTGCTGGAGGAGGGCGGGCCCGGCCTGTGGGACCGGTTCATGGATGACCTGCGCTGCGAACACCTGGGCGCGCCGGCGCTCGGCGGGCCGACCGTCCGCGAGGAACTGCAGGCGGCCTACGAGCAGGTCTGCGCCCGGCAGGGCGCGGCCCAGGCCTGACTCAGAGGGTATCCAGTCCCCGCTCCAGCGCCGCCAGGTCCGGCGGCAGCGGACTCTCGAAGCGCAGCGCCTCCCCGGTGATCGGGTGGACGAAGCCGAGCACCGCGGCGTGCAGCGCCTGGCGGGCCAGCCCGGCGGCGGCCATCGCCTCGCGCACCGGCGCGGCAGGCTGGCCGGATCCGTAGACCGGGTCGCCCAGGCACGGCGCGCCCTTGCTGGCCAGGTGTACGCGGATCTGGTGGGTGCGCCCGGTCTCCAGCCGGCAGGCGACGCGCGCCGCCAGCGGCTTCTCCGCCGGCCCGAAGGCGCGCTCGACGACATAGTGGGTGACGGCCGGCCGCCCGCCGGAGCGGACCACGGCCATCTTCTTGCGATCGTGCGCCGAACGGGCGATGGCGCCCTCGATGGTCCCGCGCGACGGGTGCGGCGCGCCGCGGGTGAAGGCGATGTAGAGCCGGTCGATGTCGTGGTCCGCGAACAGCCGGGCCAGCCCCTGATGGGCGGCGTCGGACTTGGCCGCCACCAGCACGCCCGAGGTCTCCTTGTCGATCCGGTGGACGATGCCCGGGCGGGCGATGCCGCCGATGCCCGACAGACTGCCCGCGCAATGATGCAGCAGGGCGTTGACGAGGGTGCCGCGCTCGCTTCCCGGCGCCGGGTGGACGGCCATGCCCGCCGGCTTGTCGACCACGACCAGGTGGGCGTCCTCGTACAGAACCGCGAGCGGGATCGCGTCGGGCTGCGGGTCCGCAGGCAGCGGGGCGGGGATCGTCAGCGCATAGACGCCCGGGACGGCCTTGCCCGAGCCGCTCGCGATCGGCCGGCCGTCGCGGCTCACCCGGCCTTCGGCGATCAGCGCCTGGATGCGGGCGCGCGACAGGTCGGGGGCGCGGGCGGCCAGCGCCTTGTCCAGCCGCTCGCCGGCGTCTTCGGGCAGGATCTCCACGAGCCGCTCCTCGGCGGGCTCGAGCTCGTCGTCCTCGGCTTCGGGGGGCGGGGCGGCGCTCAACCCTGCAGGTGCCCGCCGGCGCTCAGGCCCTTCGACAGGCTGTTGGCCCAGGTCGACAGCAGGAACAGCTCGCCCGTGCCGTTCTCCACCGCCTTGGGGCCGATGTCGCGGATCAGGTGGCGGCGCACGTGCTCGGGCAGGCTCTCCTCCGGCGCGGCCGGGTCGGAAGCCAGCAGTTCGGCGCAGTGCTCGTCGTCGGCCTCGACGTCGCCGGTCAGGTCGCCGATCCGCTCCATGATCACCGGATAGGCCGACGGCGTGCGGGCGGCGTTCAGGGCCGCGGCCAGGATCAGGCCGTCGAGCTGGGCCGCGCGATGCAGCGAGACGCCGTTGAAGATCAGGAACACCGGGGTCTGGCCGACGGTGTCGAACAGGATGGCGAACAGCTGGCCCTCGACCGGCAGCAGCCAGCCGTCGAACAGCAGC
>JAQVDF010000338.1 GCA_028698405.1 Phenylobacterium sp.
AAGACGCTGGAGACCCTGGCCGAGGCCGTCGACGACTACGTCGAAAATCTGCTCGACCGGCTGCGCCACGGCGAGGCGGACAGCGAGGGGGGAGCGAGGGCCTATCTCGACGTCGCCGCCGACTTCTCCGGATTGATCCACGATCCCCGCGCAGCACAGGTCGTCCGCCGCCGGGCCAGCGCGTGTTGACTTGGGTCAACATCGGCCATGTCGTCCTCGCCCCGGGCGCGTGATTAAGTTAAACGCCCGGGCATGATCGGCTTTTGGTTCGCGGCCGGCCTTCTGGCGGCGGCAGCGGCGGTGCTCATCCTGCATCGGGCGAAGGCGGCCGCCGTGGCGGCGCCCGAGGACCCGACCCTGGCCGTCTATCGCCGACAGCTGGCCGAGATCGACGATCTGGCCGCGCGCGGCGTGCTGGCCGAGCCGGAGCGCAAGAGCGCCTACGCCGAGGCCGGCCGGCGACTGCTGGCCGCCGCCGACAAGGGCGGCCGCGCCTGGCAGCCCGCCCCGCCCCCGAAGGGGACGCTGCTGGCCGTCGCGGTGCTCGCCCCATTGCTGGCGCTCGGCATCTACCTCGCGATCGGCGCGCCGGGCTTTCCGGACCAGCCCATCGCCGCCCGCGTCGCCGCCTGGCGAAAGGCCTCGCCCGAAACCCTGCGGCCAGACGAGATGGCCGCCGTGCTGCGCGGCATGGTCGCCGAACGGCCGGACGATCCGCAGGGCTACCAGTATCTGGCCATGGCCCAGGCCGCCTCGGGCGACCCGGCCAGCGCCGCCCGCTCGCTGCGCCGGGCGATCGAGCTCGCCCCGGACCAGGCCGTGCTCTGGGAGTCGCTGGGCGAGGCGCTGGTCATGCAGGCCCAGGGGGAGGTCGTCCCCGCCGCCGAGAACGCCTTCAAGGAGGCGCTGCGGCGCGATCCCAAGTCGGTCACGGCCCGCGTCTTCCTGGCCAAGCGGCAGGTGGACTCCGGCGACAAGGCGCTGGGCCTGGCGCAATGGCGCGCGGTGCTGGCCGACCTCGAGGGCGACGATCCGCGGCGCGAGGCGCTGCAAAGGATCATCGCCGACGCCGAGGGCGCGCCTGCGCCGGCTGCCCCACAAGGCGATCAGCAGGCGATGATCCGCGGCATGGTCGACGGGCTGGCGGCCAGGCTCGAACAGTCGCCGGACGACCCGGAAGGCTGGGTGCGCCTGGTGCGCTCCTATGCCGTACTGGGCGAGACCGCGAACCGCGACCGCGCGCTCGCCGAGGCCCGGGCCCGCTACCGCGGCCGGGCCGACATCCTGAAAGCACTAGACGAGGCCGCTGCGGCGGAACCCATGCGATGAGCTGGCTGCCGAAATCCAGAACCGCCCGCCGGCGCCTGCTGGTGCTGGCCGCGATCGCCCCCGTGCTGGTGCTGGCCGTCGGCCTGACGCTCTGGGGCCTGAGCGATTCCATCTCCTACTTCTACACGCCTTCGCAGGCCGCGGCGGCGGACCCGAAGCCCGGCCAGTCGATCCAGCTCGGCGGCCTCGTGCAGCCCGGAAGTGTGGTCAAGCACCCCGACGGGCGCGTCGACTTCACCGTCGCAGACCAGCAGGCCAGCGCGAAGGTGAGCTTCTCCGGCGACCTGCCGGACCTGTTCCGGGAAGGGCAGGGCATCGTCGCTACCGGCGCGTTCGACGAGGCGGGCGTCTTCCAGGCCCGCGAAGTGCTCGCCAAGCACGACGAGAACTATATGCCCAAGGAGGTCGAAGAGGCCCTCAAGGAACAGGGCGAGTGGCGCGGCGACGGCGCCGTCGCCGGCTACCAGAAGACCGGGACGCGATGATCGTCGAACTCGGCGCCTTCGCGCTCGTCCTGGGTCTCGCCCTCTCCATCGCCCAGGCGGCGACGCTGGCGCTCGCCAGGATGCGGCGCTCGGCCGCCCTGGCCGGGGCCGGTGAGGGGATGGCGCTCGGCGCCTTCCTGTCGCTGGCGGTGGCCTTCGTCGCGCTGGTCTGGGCCTTCGTAGTCTCCGACTTCTCGGTGGCCAACGTCGCGGAGAACTCCCACACGGCCAAGCCGCTGCTCTACCGGATCGCCGGCGCCTGGGGCAGCCACGAGGGCTCGATCCTGCTCTGGTGCCTGGCCCTGACCGGCTACGGCGCGGCGGTCGCGGGCCTGGGCCGCCACCTGCCGGCCGACCTGAAGGCCTCGGCGCTGGCCGTGCAGGGACTGCTGGGCGCGGTGTTCCTGGCCTACACCGTGTTCGCCTCCAACCCCTTCCTGCGGCTGGATCCGGCGCCTGTGGAGGGCCGCTCGCTCAACCCGCTGCTGCAGGACCCGGCGCTGGCGCTGCACCCGCCCTTCCTCTATGCCGGCTACGTCGGCCTGTCGGTGGTCTTCTCCTTCGCGGTGGCCGCCCTCATCGAGGGGCGGGTAGACGCGGCCTGGGCGCGCTGGGTGCGCCCCTGGACCCTGGCGGCCTGGAGCCTGCTCACCCTCGGCATCACCCTGGGCGCCTTCTGGGCCTACTACGAGCTCGGATGGGGCGGCTGGTGGTTCTGGGACCCGGTGGAGAACGCCTCCTTCATGCCCTGGCTGGTGGCCACCGCCCTGCTGCACTCGGCGATCGTCACCGAGAAGCGCGGCGCGCTGCCGGGCTGGACGGTGTTCCTGGCGCTGGCGGCGTTCAGCTTCTCGATGCTGGGGGCCTTCCTGGTCCGCTCGGGCGTGCTGACCTCGGTGCACGCCTTCGCGGTCGACCCCGAGCGTGGGGTGCTGCTGCTGATCATCCTGGGCATCATGGCGGGCGGCGGCTTCGCCCTGTTCACTTGGCGCGCGCCCAGCCTCACGCCTGGCGGGGTGTTCGCCCCGATTAGCCGCGAGAGCGCCCTCGTTCTCAACAACATCCTGCTGGCGGCGGCGACCGCCACCGTGCTGCTCGGCACGCTGTTCCCGCTGATCCGCGAGGCGGCGACGGGAGAAGCCATCTCGGTAGGGCCGCCCTACTTCAACCTGACCTTCACCCCGTTGATGGCCATCCTGCTGCTGTTGCTGCCGGTCGGGCCCCTGCTCGCCTGGAAGCGGGGCGACGCCCTTGGGGCGGCCCAGCGGCTGTGGGCGGCCGCAGGGCTGGCGCTGGCCGTGGCGCTGGCGGTCTTCGCCCTCTCGGAGCCGAAGAAGGCGTTCGGCGCGATGGGCATGGGCCTGGGCGCCTGGCTGATCGCCGGGGCGGTCGCCGAACTCGCCGAGCGGGGGCGGGCGTTCCGCGTGCCGGCGGCCGAGACCTTCCGCCGGCTGGCCAACCTGCCGCGCGGCGCCTGGGGGATGACGCTGGCCCACATCGGCCTCGGCGTCTTC
>JAQVDF010000339.1 GCA_028698405.1 Phenylobacterium sp.
GCCCTACCAGGTGGTCCTGTTCGACGAGGTCGAGAAAGCCCACCCGGACGTCTTCAACGTGCTGCTGCAGGTGCTCGATGACGGGCGGCTGACCGACGGCCAGGGGCGGACGATCGACTTCCGCAACACGCTGATCATCATGACCTCCAACCTCGGCTCGGAATACCTGGCCGGCGGAGAGGACGTGGAGGCGGCGCGTCCGGCGGTGATGGAGGTCGTGCGCCGGCACTTCCGGCCCGAGTTCCTGAACCGGATCGACGAACTGATCCTGTTCAAGCGGCTGGGCCGCGAGGAGATGGACGACATCGTCCGCATCCAGCTGGAGCGGGTCGAGAAGCTGCTGGCCGACCGGCGGATGTCGATCCTCCTCGACGACTCCGCGCTGCGGTGGCTGGGCGACAAGGGCTACGACCCCGTCTACGGGGCGCGCCCGCTCAAGCGGGTCATCCAGAAGGAGCTGGTCGACCCGATCGCCCGCAAGCTGCTGGCGGGCGAGCTGGAGGACGGCTCGGCCATCCAGGTCACCGCCGAGGGCGACCATCTGGATATCGGCCGCGCCCATCTGCACTGACGGGCCGGCGGCCTCTCCCCTCACGCATGGCGCGTGAGGGGAGGGGCGCGCCTTACCAGCATCGCCGCTCGCGCACCCGGCCGTAGCGGGGATCCCAGGTGGTCACCGTCCGGCACCGCTGCCGGTACCGATAGGAGCGGTCGTAGTAGTACCCGCGCGGGGAGTAGTTGCGCGGATAGTAGCGGCGATCGTAGCGCGGGCCGTAGTCGTAGTCGCCGCGCCCGTAGTAGCCCCGCCCGTAGTCGTAGTAGCCGCCATAGCGACCGTCGTAGTAGCGGCCGCGGCTGGACGCGCCCAGCGCGCCGCCGATGATCAGCCCTGCGATGCCGGCGGCGATCGCATCGCCGTCGTCATGGTCCACGCGGTGCAGCTGCTGGGCGCTCGCTGCGCCCGAGACGGCCAGTCCCGCCGCCAGGGTGGCCGCCGCCGTCGCGGCCAGGAACAATCGACGCATCGGAGCCTCCTTCTGAAGGCCGTCCCTCGCGCCGATAGGAACGCACGGCTACGCCGCCTGGGTCCAGACAGACGCGCTTGTCACGCCGTCATCCCGGCATCCGCCGGGATGAGCGGGATGACCGCGGGGCAGCGCCCTAGAGGTCGAGCGCGACCGCGCGGCCGCCCCGGGTTACGACGCGGCGCATGATGGCCATGCTGGGGCCCTGGCCGGAGGTCGGGCGGGCCATGGCGATGACGAACCAGGCGCCGTCCGGCAGCCCGGAGAAGGCGAAGCGGCTGTCGGCGTCGCAGGTGGTGGTGCGCACGAAGCCCGAGTAGTCGGCGTTGGGCGCCGAGGGGGTGCGCGCGCGGACCTCGTCGGCCGGCAGGGCGGCGGCCTGGGCCGAGGCGTAGAGGATGCTCATCCGCCGCCGGGTCCAGGGCGTCTCCGGGGTCAGCACCACGCCCGAGCCCGAGCAGGTGAAACGCGCCGGGCCCTGCCGGTAGACCAGCCGGCCGTCGATCCGGTTGCGGCCCGGCGCCTGCGACCAGGCGAAATCGGACGGGCGGAACTCCACTGGACCGGGCGGAGTCCGCGTCGGCCGCGGGGCTCCAGGACCGCCGGCGCAGGCGGCGAGCGTCGCGGCGGCGAGGGCGAGGGCGGGTAGGGCGCGCATCGAGGACATTTCGGAACCGGTTATGGCAAGGCTGGGACGGCGCGAAAAGAGGACAATCTAATCATCTCGCCCAGGTTTGGCGCGCATGGCCTTGACGCCGGCGCGCTGGGCCTTGCTGCGCAGCCGCTTCACCTTCGAGGCGTAGGTGGGTTTGGTGGGCCGCCGGCGCTTGGGCCTGACGGCCGCGGCGCGGATCAGCTCGAAGAGCCGTTCGCGCGCCTCCAGCCGGTTCATCTCCTGGCTGCGCGAGCCCTGGGCGAACAGCACCAGCACCCCGTCCTGGGTCATCCGGCTGCCGGCCAGCCGCGTCAGCCGGTCCTTCACGTCCGGCGACAGCGAGGGCGAGCCCATCACGTCGAAGCGCAGCTCGACGGCGGTGGAGGTCTTGTTGACGTGCTGCCCGCCCGGGCCGCTGGCGCGGACCGCCTTCTCGACGAGCTCGTCGTCCTGCAGGGCGATGGCGTCCGTGACGGGGATCATCCCATCCCCATACCCCGACGAGGAGAAAAACTCAGCGCCGCAGCTCGATGAGGTCCAGCACCGACTCCCGCTTCGACCAGGGCAGGACCAGCCGGTAGTGATCCTCGCCAATGCGCTCGAATGCGCCGATCTGGTCCTGGGCGGGATCGCGGCCATAGGTGGCCGACACCGAGCCCATGTAGACGTGACGCCTCGCGCCGTCCGCGTAGAGCCGGCCCCAGGGACGCTGCGAGCCGGTGGTCTTCTCCAGCACCAGCTCGCCGCCCGCCGCCTCCTCGATTTCGCAGCGGAACCAGTCGTAGGCCGCGAATGCCGCGCCGCGCCCGTCAGCGCTGCCGAGCTTGATCGTGCGGCAGTAGTAGGACCCCGGCTCCGGCCGTGAATCCCGCAGGGCCGCGTCCGGCTCGACCAGCAGCCCGAGGCTGGCCAGGCCCGGCCGGTGGTGCTGGCGCGCCTGCTTAAGGCCCTCGCGCCAGGCGTGGTCGATGCGGGCGAGGCGCCGGGCGTCGTCGTCGCTTGCCTCGGCGCGCCAGTCGTCCGGCTGGGCGCGCGGCACGGGGCCGACCTGGATGCCCACGTGGAAGGCCGCGGCGGCGCAGGCTGCGTGGATCGTCCTCTTCACCGGCATCAGAGCATGCCCAGCGCGTTCAGCGCCTCGATGGTCTGCCTGGCCGAGCTATGGTGCACGAAGACGCCCCCCGCCTGCTCCCATAGGTCCCGGTACCTGTCCTTGTCATCCACCAGCACGTCTCCCGGGTGGCAATGTTCGCGCTTGAGGGCGGCGCTGGTGGTGATAACCGGGACGCCCGGGAAATGCCGCGCGGCCCATCGCCGCTTCTGGGGCTCGGCCCAGGCGCCTCGCGGCAGGCCGGTCAGGATGAGCGGCTTCAGGTGTTTCACCGCGGCGTACAGCTCCATGGCGTCCGGCATCAGTGGCAGGCTTCCGAAGAAATCCGGCGCGGCGGTCAGACGCTTCCAATAGGCGCCCAAACCATGGCGCTTCTCGAACCTTTCCGGGGACATGCCGAGAATCTCAGTCGCCCGGCGGTCGAAGTCGGCCAGAACGCCGTCGCAGTCGAGATAGAGCTGTCGCCGCATACGAGGGGGGCTAACGCGCTCGCCTGCGTCCGGTTCGCCTCAGCCCTGGCATTCGGTGCAGAGG